>QCHO01000046.1 GCA_003279535.1 Prochlorococcus sp. AG-402-C22 | reverse complement strand
ATTTTGTCTACTATTGATGACAAAGAAACCCTTAATGACATTAAGTTGACAATTAATGCTGCTAGATCTATCTCAACCAAAATAGATGATATAAGTGATGATTTTGAAAAATTAACTCAAGATAAAGAATTAACTAAATCTATAAGAGATTTAACAATTGGACTTTCAAAATTCCTTAACGAAATTTATCCATAAGAAATATTTAGAATTCATTTATAGCATTTAAAGCCATAGCTGCGATTGCTTTATCTGTGGCTTTTGGCAGTTGGACATATTTCCCTTGAGCTGCCTCGGCTAATTCTTTACCAAATCCGCTTGCTATAAATTTTCTCTCTGTGTCAATTACTAAGAGTTTTATACCAAGCATGGGATATTTTGCAGCGATATCTAGAACCTCCTGTTTTAAATTGACATTTTCATTTTCATTATCTTTTCCCTCAACGTCATTTTGTCCTAGAGATACTCCTAATGGAACATTTCCTCGGCCATCGGTAATCCCAACAACAATCACTTGACCTATATCTCCTGTTGCAAGAGCATTTTTTGCTACTTTTGCTGATTGTGTTAGTCCATGAGCCAAAGGCGATCCACCTCCACATGGCATCGTTTCTAGCCTTCTTTTCGCTGCAGTTATAGATCTTGTTGGAGGCAAAAGAACTTCTGCTTGGTTACCTCTAAAGGGAATAAGAGCTACTTCATCTCTATTCTCATATGCCTCAGTTAGAAGCCTTATTACTGCACCTTTAGCACTTTGCATTCTATTTAAAGCCATGGAGCCGCTCGCATCCACCAGAAAAATAACTAAAGCACCCGCCTTTTTTTGAAGAAGCTTTGCCCTAAAATCATTTTCTTCTATAACTATTGATTTATTAGGATTCCTTAATCTTCTTGATTTTTGATAAGGAGCAGCAGCTCGAAGGGTTGCATCTACCGCAATTCTTTTTACTTTACCTCTTGGAATTATTGGTTTTACATATCTTCCTCTACTATCACTAAATATCACTGATCTACTTCCACTATTTCCTGCTTTTGCTTTAGCTGATGAAAAAAGTAATAAATCAGGATCGACCATGCATGACTCAGGATCTAGTATAAATTCTTCTGGTATTTCGGGAGTAGATTCCTCTTCTCCATCAGAATTATCTTCTTCTTGTTCTTGGTCCTGCTCATTATCATTTTCATTAGTATCAGGTTCAGACTCTTCATTGTTTGATTGAGGTGGAGGTGGAGGACTCTGATCCTCTGGAGGGGGTGGTTGAATATCATCGTCGTCTGGAGGTATTTGCATTGCTCGTGGAAGAATAACTAACCTTACTGCGACTTTTAGGTCTTCAGAATTTACATTCTCATCACCTCGAAGAGCTGCATTAGCCTTTGCTACTTTTACTGCAAATAATTCTGACCTGTGCCCTTCTACTCCTCCTCTAAGAGCTTCATTCACTAAATAGGTTATTTGCTCTTTTGTTATCTTGACATCCTTTAACCATTGTCTTGCCAAAATTAATTGAGTAGATAAATTATCGGATTCTTCAGACCATTTCTCTGAAAATTTAATATTATTTTCTGCGTGTGATAAAACAGATTTTGTAATCTCAACTCTTTGAGCATTATCAATAGATTGATCTGCCGAAAGCACAATAGCAAAACGATCTAAAACATGATCTCGTAAAGCACCTTCTTCAGGATTATAAGTTGCTATTAAAAGGGACTTACAAGGATGAGAGAGGCTCAAACCATCTCTTTCAATATTATTTTGCTCTCTTCCTATAGCTTCAAGGATTAAATTTACAATTCCATCATCCAACAAATTTATATCATCTACATACAGAACACCTCTATGAGCTTCTGCCAAAATTCCAGGCTGAAAAACTTGTTCCCCCGTACTTAATGAGGCAGCGACATCAATTGATCCAACAAGTCTATCTTCAGTTATACCAATTGGAACTTGAACAAATGGTGCCTCTCTTACTTTTTTTGGAACTTCATCAATTTGATTCAAATAATCACTTCCAATTACCTCCTCTAACAATTTATTAGTACTAATATCCCATTCCTCTGGTTTATCTGGATCTAGGTTCCTACCAATAGGTCTTAATGAAATATTACTATTTCTTTTAATTAGCATTTCCATTATTGATTCATTATCCAATACTTCTACAGGAGGAAGTAAAGTATGCAAACCCCTTGCTAATACTGACTTACCAGTACCTCTTCCGCCAGCGATAATCACTCCTCCTAAACTCGGATCAACTGCTGCCAAAAGCAAAGATAATTTCAATAAGCTATGACCTGTAATTGCCGCCAAAGGAAAAGCTCTAAAAGAATCCTTTGAATTCATTAAATCTTTTATTTCTCCTTTTTCTTTTAACTCGGAGTTCA
>QCHO01000045.1 GCA_003279535.1 Prochlorococcus sp. AG-402-C22 | reverse complement strand
TCTAATAAATTAAGTCTTAATGATTTGCGGAAGCATAAAGAAGTCATATCTTAAATCGCAAAATTTAAAGATTCTTGGCCAAGGCAAGTTAAATGGAATTATTGAGATAAGTGGTGCGAAGAATTCGGCCTTAGTTTTAATGGCGTCATCATTGCTAACTAATGAAAAAATAATTCTTGAAAATGTTCCCTTTCTTACTGATATTGAGAAAATGGGAAATATCTTAAAAAATTTAAGAGTTAATTTAGTTCATAAAAACAACCAATTAGAAATAGATCCAACAAATATTTCCATTAAAGAACTTCCATATGAACTTGTTAACGGATTAAGAGCTAGTTTCTTTTGCATAGGTGCACTATTAACTAAATTTGGAGAAGCTCAAGTACCCTTACCAGGTGGATGTAATATTGGCTCAAGGCCAATAGACGAGCACATTAATGGACTAACAGCATTAGGAGCAGACATTATTATTGAAGAGGGAATTGTCAAAGCAAAGATAAGGAGAAACAAAAATAAACTTCATGGCACTCATATTAAATTAAAGTGTCCAAGCGTAGGTGCAACTGAAACTTTAATAATGGCAGCATCTCTAGCCAAAGGAAGAACTACTATTGAAAATGCTGCTAGAGAGCCTGAAGTTCAGGATTTATGCCAAATGCTTAATAAAATGGGGGCAAAAATTTACGACTCCGGTAAAGAAACAATAATTATTGATGGGGTTAATAAGCTAGGTGGTTGTACTCACAAAGTAATTCCAGACCGAATAGAAGCTGGAACTTTTCTAATAGCTGCTGCTGCGACTTCCTCTTCAATAACAATTTCTCCTGTGATCCCTCATCATCTTGAAGCTGTTACTAATAAGCTGCAAGAGAGTGGGAGTAAAATTACGATTAAAGGTAATTCGATTTCAATCAAAAGTAAAGAGATTAAAGGAGTAGATATTAAAACAGCTCCTTTCCCTGGATTTCCTACTGATTTACAGGCACCATTTACAGCTCTAATGACAATCGCAAATGGTGAATCAAAGATAACTGAAACAATTTTCGAAAACAGAATGAATCATATTCATTTACTTAATAAAATGGGTGCCCGTATAAAACTAAATAAAAACGTAGCTCATATCAAAGGTGTTAAAACTATTAGTGGAATGAATTTAGTGGGCTCAGATTTAAGGTCATCAGCTGCATTAATAATTGCTGGCATTATCGCAAAAGGTAGTAGTAGGATCTATGGTTTAGAACATTTAGATAGAGGTTATGAAAATTTTGAATTAAAACTAAAAAATTTAGGTATTAAAATATCCAGAGAGATTAATAGAAGTACTTTTGAGGAGAATGAATACAAAATCAAAAGTCAATCTGAAGACATTTCAAATCTCAAAGCTGCTTAGTTTTTAACTAAGCTATTTTTAATAATTAATATATTAATTTAAACGTAAGCAATATTAATTAGTGAAATACAACCTAAAAATAATAACAACAATACCAAAAAGCGATTAGACCAAATTTTATTTAAACCATTAAACTTATTATCATTCATGCCCAGGTTCCACTATTTGTTCCAAATGCTGTCAAAATTGTAATTGCAACAAAAAAATAAGGGACGAATTTTAAGGATAATTTTTTAGTTTGAGTTTTAGACATTAACTTTTTTTCTTAAATATAACATATTATTACTAATTATGAAGTTATCCCTTAAAAATATGACTTTTATTAGTATTTATTCGCAAAACTGTATCATAAATGTTTAAATTTTCATTTTTATCTTATTTCTTGTCAGAAAATCGAATAAATATGAAACTATGTTTTTTTCAAAACGATTTAACTGATAATAAACGTTATCTTAATCGCTCTTCCTTAACCGCCAAACCTATAGTCAATAAAATGATTTTTGTTATAATAAAAAAGTTAATTTTTTCAAAAGCCTTGGGAGCGTGGTGGAATTGGTAGACGCACCGCACTCAAAATGCGGCACCTTCGGGTATGTCGGTTCAAGTCCGACCGCTCCCACTTTGATGAATACTTATAGTCGATTCGATATATCTTTCAAAAAAGGAAAAGGTTGTTGGTTATGGGACAAAAAAGGTAAAAAGTATCTTGATGCAGTTGCTGGCATAGCAACTTGTAGTCTTGGCCATAGCGATAGTGTTTTAAGAAGAAGGTTATCAACTCAACTAAAAAAGATTCAACACGTTTCAAATCTATACAACATTGAAGAGCAAGAACAATTAAGCAGAACTTTAACGAATATGAGTTGTGCTGAAAGCGTTTTTTTCTGCAACAGTGGCGCAGAAGCAAATGAATCAGCTATTAAATTAATTAAGAAATTTGGAAATACAACTAATGATGGTAAAGAATCAATTATTCTCGCAGCAGAATCCAGCTTTCATGGCAGAACATTGGCAG
>QCHO01000044.1 GCA_003279535.1 Prochlorococcus sp. AG-402-C22 | reverse complement strand
CAAATATTTAAAGATGAATCAGTAAAAGAAATTGAGGACAGATATGAAAACACTAAATCTTTTGATAGCTCTCAACAAGACTTAAATAGACCCCTTAATACTTCTGAGCAAAACACAGATTTTCAACTAGAAAGAACAGTTGATGAATTTGATTTTGATGAAAGCGCTTTTTTGGAGGCTTTAAATGCAAATGAGCCAATTGGGGCTACAGGAGAAACAATTTCAGGGAAGGTTATAGCAATAGAAAGTGATGGACTATATGTTGACATTGGTGGTAAAGCACCTGGTTATATGCCAAAAAAAGAAAGTGGGTTGGGAGTCATAACCAACTTTAAAGATAAATTTTCTATAGGCCTTGAAATAGAAGTTTTGGTTATCAAAGAACAAAATGCAGATGGGATGGTAACGGTGAGCGCTCGGGCATTAATTCTCAGACAAAGTTGGGAGAAAGTATCAAGTTCCGCAAAAAATGGAGAATTAATTGACGTTTTAATTAATGGATTTAACAGAGGTGGTCTTACATGTGATGTAGATGGATTGAGAGGCTTCATCCCAAGATCCCAACTTAAAGACGGTCAAGATCATCAATCTTTTGTTGGGAAAACTCTAAAAGCAGCCTTTCTTGAGGTGAATCCAGAATCTAGAAAATTAGTTCTCTCTGAAAAGAAAGCATCATTAGTCTCTAAACTTACAAGTCTAGAATTGGGGCAATTAATTGAAGGAGAAGTTCTAGCCGTAAAACCATATGGTTTCTTTATTGATTTGGGTGGAGCTAGTGGACTTCTTCATCAATCCTCACTAACAAATGGTTCTATTCGTTCTTTACGAGAAATTTTTAGAGAAGGGGAAATCATAAAAGCTTTAATATCTGAAATTGACCTTGAAAAAGGGCGTATCGGTCTCAATACAGCACTCTTAGAGAACTCTGCGGGAGAATTAATTATTGATAAGCAAAAAGTTATGCAAGAAGCCGCAGAGAGAGCACTAAAAACTAAAGCACTCTTCGATAAAAAAGAACAAGATAAATGAACATTAATAATAAAACAGAACCAAGTCTTGAATTAAAAATTTCAGATTGGGAATTAGACTTTTACTCAAGACCAATTATTGAATCAAATGGAAAGAAAAGGTGGGAGTTAATTATTTGCTCTACAAGAAGTTATAAGTCCGAAGATATTTTTCTTTGGAATAAAAAATGCCCTGCCAATGAAGTTAATTCAATATGGCTTACGAAGTCACTAAATGAAGCAATTAATGATGCAAAAAAAGAAGGCTGGGCAAAGCCCTCAATAGTTAGATTTTGGAGATCGTCGATGAAATCGATCATTAAGAAATCACTGGAGGCCTCAAGTATTGAGGCTCTTGTCAGTAGAAGAACTTACAATTTATTCGATAGAATCGAATTTCTTGAAAAAGAGATTTATCCAAAGGAAAAAGGTTATGTAAGAGGGGTACTAGCTCCTACTTTTACTTCCAAAATGGAAACTTCCCCTAACCCTCTACCAGAAGCAGTGAGGGGTGATGCTTTAACTATATCTGAAATATCAATTGGAGAATTAAAATCCGCTGAAAATTGGCCTATGGAATTTGGAGATATTTTCCCCATTCAGCAAGATTTAGATGATAGTGATTTAGTTCCAGGATTAAGACTTTTTAGCAAAGATAGATCTTTAGCACTTTCTGCATGGTTCAGTTGTTTAGAACCTATTAAATTAACTATAAGTAAGAACCAACTCATTCTTGAAGCTTCAGAAGACGATAAGTGGCTGGTAACAGATTTGCCAGAAAAAGATGCAAACATTTTAAATATAAAGTTTTTAGAGAATAAAAAAAATTCTTTTGGTTATCAATTTATTTCCATACAGTCAACGCCATACATTGAAAAATTTGCAGGATTCTGGATCTTGAGAGATATTGAATTAATTTCATAAATTCAGTTAAGGAGCAAGAACTATTCCATACAAAGAAATATATTTCTCAAAAACTGAAATTTTTATTCAAAACAAAAAACTTGAGTATTACTCATCACCTATCCTTAGTCAATATAATTTCAAACATGCATACTTTACTAAGTCTAGCTCTGAGAAAATTCTTCAATTATTAGGAAATCACTTTAATGAAAATTACATTAACTGTGTTTCTAATCAAATTCACAGTAATGTGATAGTTTTTGGTTCGTATTCGCAAGAAGGGAGTAAGACCGATGCAGATGGTCTTTTTGGTAATAAATGCAATCAAAACTTATGGGTTTACACAGCTGATTGCATGCCAATATTTTTTGCAGATAAAAGGACAAGAAATGTAGCAGCCTTGCATTGTGGAAGAAAAGGTTTAGAAAAAAAAATAATAAACAATCTGGTTAAATTTTTCGATAATTTAGGAACATCTAGAAATGACTTACTTGTTGCAATAGGGCCATCGATATCAAAAGAACATTATCTAGTTGATAAAATGACATTCAAAGAATTTTATAGAAAGGCTGAAAACAAAAAAATAACAGTCAATTTGACTAAAACTGA
>QCHO01000043.1 GCA_003279535.1 Prochlorococcus sp. AG-402-C22 | reverse complement strand
ATTTTGGATGCCTTGTTAAGAGTTTTGGTCATTGAGCTAATTGCATTTAATTGCGCTTAAAAAAAAAGATGCCCCTAAAAGAGCACCTTGTTATTAAGGGAAGAAATAGATTAAAAGATTACCCTTGAACTCTATCCTTAAAAAGTTTACCTGCAGAGAATGTTGGAACTCTTTTAGCGGGTATTGCTATTTTTTCGCCTGTCTTAGGGTTTAATCCCTGTCTTGCAGAACGATCTCTTGGTTCGAAAGAACCAAATCCTAGTATAGAGACTTTTTTGCCTTCCACTACTGAATCAACAATAGTTTCAATAGCTGCATCAACAACTAAAGAAACATCAGTTTTTGTGAGCTCTGTACGAGCTGCAACAAGATTTACTAAATCAGCTTTGTTCATTGAAATTTAAATTAATGCAAAGGTTTAAAAAAAAAGATTTAAATCGAGTTTTAAACCTCGAACTTCCACATCATATGGAGCAAATACAAATAGGGCAACCGAAAATGCCGGCGGCGCAAAGCTTTATACAAATTTTAGAGACATTTTTAGCAACATTATTTCATTTTATAGCCACACATTTTTCTTATATGAAAAAGAACATCTTGAACTAGAGAACAACTAAAAGCATTGGTGTCACTGGATTTAGCCTTAAAAAATCTACCTGCATTTAGCAAAGGGGGAGAATGTCAAAGTGGGATGAATTTAAGAATTTGAGCTATTTATTATGTTTTATTAATTTTCAGATATATTTCCTTCTCATCACATGAAAAAGCATAATTTGTATTTTGAAATCAAGAAAAATCTGGGTTTCTTATTAAAAAACTTTCTCTCTAAATCGTTCTATGCACTGAGCAGATGAATGAAGAAATTGTAATTAATTAAAAAAATAATACTCTCCGAGATCTAATAAAGTTGATTAGTGAAGCCTTAAATTTGAGTTTTTTTTTTAATTTTGCATCTATTATTCAAATATCAGTAATTTAAATAAATTATCTCAATATTTAACTAATCAATGATAAAGAGAAAGTGACTCATATTAATGTAGGTAACCCATTTCCTTTAGGAAGTTCTCTAACTTCACAAGGGGTTAATTTTTCACTAATAGCCACGAATGCAGAATATGTAGAAATTCTATTGTTTGAAAAAGAAGACTCTATTTCCCCAAAAACTATATTGAAACTTGATCAGAACCATAATACTGGTCCTTACTGGCATGCAGAAATAAAAAATCTATTTGAAGGTTGTATTTATGCTTTTAGAATAAAACAAAAAAATAATGGAATTAATAATAACTATGAAAAAAAAGTTTTACTTGATCCATGTTCAAGAGGTATTACTGGATGGGAAGTTTACAAAAGAGAAAATGCCCTAAAAACTCAAGAAAATACTAATTCTTGTCTTAAAAGCGTAGTCTGCGATAGGAAATTATTTAATTTTAAAGATTATCCAAGACCAAAACATTCTTGGGAAGAAACAATTATTTATGAACTCCATATCAAATCCTTCACTGAATCAACTGATAAAGATCAAAGTTGCTTCAAGAATTTTTTAAAAAAAATTCCTTATCTCAAAGAGCTTGGTATTACAACAATTGAATTACTTCCAATTTTTTGTTTTGATCCAACTGATGCTCCAAACGGTTTAGAAAATTTTTGGGGTTATAGTCCAATCAATTGGTTTACTCCTCATTTTGAATATCTTTCGAATGAATCCGCCGCAAAGAATAGAGAGGAATTTAGAAGATTTGTCGAGGAATGTCATAAGGCAGAAATTGAAGTCATCTTAGATGTTGTATACAATCACACTTCCGAAGGGGATTCAAAAGGGCCAGCAATATCTTGGAAAGGTATCGATGAAAATCTTTATTACTTTATTGGAAAAGATAAAAATTATCAGGACGTCTCCGGATGTGGTAATACTATTGCAGCAAACAGAGGATTAGTTAGAAAACTAATAATTGAATCATTAAAGTGTTGGGCGAGTGAATTAGGAGTTGATGGTTTTAGATTTGATTTAGGAATTGCCCTATCAAGAGGAGAAAATCTTTCACCGCTTGATAATCCTCCAATTTTTGAAGATATAGAATGTGAACCAGAACTTATCGATATCAAGTTCATAAGTGAGCCATGGGATTGTGGCGGTTTATATAAATTAGGTGATTTCCCATCTAAGAATACTTTCACTTGGAATGGTCATTTTAGAGATGACTTAAGGAGATTTTGGAAGGGGGATAAAGATACAGCTTGGAATATGAGCGATAAAATTAAAGGTACGCCATCTATTTATAAAGAAGATAATATTTTCCCAAAGTCGATAAATTTTATTACTTCACATGATGGATTTACTCTAAAAGACTTAGTAACTTTCAATAGAAAACATAATTTTGCCAATAGAGAACAAAATAGAGATGGAGATAACCATAACAATTCTTGGAATCATGGTACAGAGGGACCAACTACGAACTTTTTAATCAATGATTTAAGAAAAAGACAACAAAAAAATCTTATTCTTAGTTTACTAATATCTAAAGGTGTTCCAATGATACTTATGGGTGATGAGATAGGAAGATCACAAGGCGGGAACAATAATTCTTGGTGCCAAAATAATTTATTGGGCTGGATGAATTGGGAACATGGTCAACAAGATTTGGAATTATTAGAATATTTTAAATACATCATAAAAATCCGAAAAAAACTAATAAACATTTTTAATCCATCATTCTTCCTTAACAATCAAACTAATGAAAATATTCCAACATATCATTGGCATGGAACAAAGTTAGATAGCCCCGATTGGAGTAGTTGGTCTCACACAGTTGCCTTTAGCATTAACAAAGGGAATACTAATCCGCTGGTATGGATTGGATTAAATGCATATTCAAAAAGTATCGATTTCCACTTGCCGAAATGTAAATATAATTGGTTAAAAGTTATTGACACTAACATGACTGGGATTTTTGAACCCATAATTATTAATGAAAAATCTGTATCAATAAAGAGTAGAAGCTCTTTATTAATCATTTCAGAAGAAGTATTTGGGGCAAAAAATAATATATTCTAAAAGCGGGCGGCGGGAATCGAACCCGCATC
>QCHO01000042.1 GCA_003279535.1 Prochlorococcus sp. AG-402-C22 | reverse complement strand
TATATAATTGACCATATCATGACGTTTTTACTGTTAATTTTCAATCTCCACAATTTTTAAATGTACAAAATAGGCGTCTTATTAATGAATTTAGGAGGGCCTGAACGCATTACCGATGTAGGTCCATTTTTATATAACCTTTTTTCTGATCCAGAGATAATCAGAACCCCTTTTCCTGCTTTTCAAAAGCCTTTAGCTTGGTTAATTAGTACGCTTAGAAGTACTACTTCACAACAGGCTTATCTTTCTATAGGTGGAGGATCACCAATAAGAAGGATAACTGAACAACAAGCAAGAGAATTGCAATCTAAATTAAGGGATAAAGGGTTAAATGCAACAACATATATAGCGATGAGGTATTGGCATCCTTTTACTGAATCAGCAATTGCTGATATGAAAGCAGATGATATAGACCAAATTGTTGTGCTGCCTTTGTATCCACATTTTTCAATAAGTACTAGTGGTTCAAGCTTTCGAGAATTAAAAAAATTGCGAGATTCCGATAATGAATTTAAAAAAATCCCGATGAGATGTGTAAGAAGTTGGTTCAGTCAATCAGGTTACTTAAAGTCAATGGTTGAATTGATTTCTGAACAAATTTCACTTTGTGAATTACCTCCTAATGCCCATATATTTTTTACTGCTCATGGAGTTCCTAAGAGTTACGTAGAGGAAGCTGGAGACCCTTATAAACAACAAATCGAAGATTGTTCTTTATTGATAATAAATGAGCTGGAAAAATATTTGGGTCATAGTAACCCTTATACACTTTCTTATCAAAGTAGAGTTGGTCCAGTTGAATGGTTGAAGCCTTATACAGAAGAAGTGTTAGCAGATCTTGGAAGGTCAAATGTTAACGATTTGATTGTAGTTCCAATAAGTTTCGTTGGAGAGCATATTGAAACTTTGCAAGAAATTGATATTGAATATAAAGAAATTGCTGAAAAAGCAGGGATTAAAAACTTTCGAAGAGTAAAGGCTCTAAATACTCATCCTACTTTTATTGAGGGTCTCAGCGATCTTGTAATTTCTTGTTTAGAAGGACCTCTAGTTAATATAGAGGAGGCTTCTCAATTACCTGAAAAAATTAAACTTTATCCCCAAGAGAAATGGCAATGGGGTTGGAATAATAGTTCAGAAGTTTGGAATGGAAGGGTTGCTATGATTGTTTTTTTGGTACTTTTTATTGAACTTATTTCAGGATCTGGACCATTGCATAGGCTAGGAATTTTATAAAGGTCAATTTATATTTTTTCTAGGAAATTAAAATTTATTGAAAATTTTTTGAATACTTTTCTGACATTACATTTCTAAATGAGGCAAAAGTTTTTAATTAAGTTTAATATTTATATTAAATATTGAATTTCTTTAGTGACTCTTACTTCGAGATCCTTATCAAAGGGTAGTTCAAAAAATGAAAATCCCATTTGGATAACTGGTGCAGAGGCACTAATGGATTCTCTTAAAATTCATGGGGTAAAGGTTATATTTGGATATCCTGGAGGAGCCATACTACCTATATATGATGCTGTTCATAAAGCAGAGCAAGATGGTTGGTTAAAGCACTATATGGTAAGACACGAACAAGGTGGTTCTCATGCTGCTGATGGGTATGCAAGATCCACTGGAGAAGTGGGAGTTTGTTTTGGAACTTCAGGTCCAGGCGCAACAAATTTAGTAACGGGAATTGCTACTGCTCAAATGGATTCAGTACCTCTTGTTGTTGTTACTGGTCAAGTACCAAGGCCTGCTATAGGGACAGATGCCTTTCAAGAAACTGATATTTTTGGAATAACTCTTCCAATAGTTAAACATTCATGGGTAATAAGAAATCCTTCAGATATCGCGAAAGTAGTTTCAGAAGCTTTTTTTATTGCATCTTCTGGTAGACCGGGCCCTGTTTTAATTGATATACCAAAGGATGTAGGCCAAGAATACTTTAATTACCAAAGAGTTTTGCCTGGTGAGATTATTCCTAAAGGATTCAAAAGAAACGGAGACATTAATGATTTTGATATAAAAAAAGCTATTAAATTAATAGAGGAGTCTGAAAGACCTCTCCTTTACGTTGGCGGTGGGGCAATATCTTCAGGGGCTCATGAAGAGATAAGAACTTTGGCAAAAAATTATCAAATACCTGTTACAACTACCTTAATGGGTAAAGGTGCTTTTGATGAAAAAGATAATTTATCAGTTGGAATGTTAGGAATGCACGGAACTGCTTATGCAAACTTTGCAGTTACAGAATGTGATCTTTTAATAGCTATAGGAGCTAGATTTGATGATAGAGTAACGGGTAAATTAGACACTTTTGCTCCTAATGCAAAGGTTATTCATATAGATATTGATCCAGCAGAAGTTAATAAAAATAGGCGTGTAAATGTTGCAATTGTCTCTGACGTATCAATAGCTGTTCGCAAAATTAATCAAAAATCTATAAATAATAAATTTGCTTCTCAAACGAAGAATTGGTTAGAAAAAATTGATTTTTGGAAAAATAAACATCCTTTGTACGTCCCGCCTAATGAAGGAGAAATTTATCCTCAGGAAGTTCTTTTGAAAGTTAGAGATCTTTCCCCAGAAGCTTATGTAACTACAGATGTAGGTCAACATCAAATGTGGGCTGCTCAATATCTCAGGAATTCCCCCAGAAAATGGATCAGTAGTGCGGGCTTAGGAACTATGGGTTTTGGATTGCCAGCTGCAATTGGAGTTAAGGCGGCTTTACCTAATTCAGAAGTTATTTGCATAGCAGGAGATGCGAGTGTCTTAATGAATATTCAAGAATTAGGAACTTTATCTCAATATGGTTTCAAGGTGAAATTGATCATCATTAATAATCGCTGGCAAGGGATGGTTAGGCAATGGCAAGAAAGTTTCTACAATGAAAGGTATTCCTCCTCCGATATGAGTTGTGGAGAACCTGATTTTGTAAAACTTGCTGAGTCTTTCGGAGTCAAAGGATACTTAATATCTGATAGAGAACAACTACTGAATGACTTACAAAATGCACTTAATTATGATGGCCCTGCCTTGATCAATATTCTTGTAAGAAGAGGTGAAAATTGTTATCCAATGGTTCCTCCTGGCAAAAGCAATGCTCAAATGGTTGGATATGTTAATTTTAAAGACTAATTTTTTTGAATTCGTCATTTTAAA
>QCHO01000041.1 GCA_003279535.1 Prochlorococcus sp. AG-402-C22 | reverse complement strand
AAATATATTGCTGAAAAAATGATTAAAGAGAAAATATTTATTGGAGGAGAGGAATCTGGGGGAGTTGGTTTTGGTGAATTTATGCCTGAAAGAGATGCTGTATATGCAGCGATGGTTTTATTAAATGGAATTGCTGAAAAATCTCAATATTTATGCGAAACCTTAGATGAAATACAAAAAGAGTTTGGGCCAAGTTTCTATAAAAGAATTGATATTAAATTTCCAAATCAGTCAGAAAAAAATTCTGTAGAAGAATTTATAATACATAATATTCCTGAGAATATTAATAATCACAAGTTAAAAAGTATCTCAAAGATCGATGGAATAAAGTTGAGAATTAATAAAAATTTTTGGCTTCTTTTTAGGTTTTCAGGAACTGAACCTCTTTTAAGGTTGTATTGTGAATCACCAAAAGAATCTTATCTAGATGAGGTATTAGAGTGGGGTCAAGAATTTATAAATTTGGCAAGACAATAAGGATGAAAAGTTTATATTTAGCGAGTAAGAATAAAGGTAAAATTAAAGAATATAAGAAATTGCTTGTTGACGTTAATTGTAAATTATTACTTCAGCCAGAACCATTAGAAGTTGAAGAGGATGGACTGACATTTAGAGATAATGCAATTAAAAAAGCTAGCGAAGTTTCGAGAAAAACAAATAATTTCTCAATAGCAGATGATTCTGGAATTTGTATTGAAGCATTAGATGGTAAACCAGGCATTTACTCATCAAGATATGCAGAAAATGATCAGAAGAGAATTGCACGAGTTTTAAAAGAACTTGATGGAGTTCATAATAGAAGTGCTTTCTTTATTGCAAATATTTGTGTTTGTTCCCCAAATGGTGAAGTGATTATAGAATCTGAAGCTAAATGTTATGGCAATATTATTTTAAACCCGAGAGGAAAAAGTGGTTTTGGGTATGACCCAATTTTTGAGGAGAGTTCTACCAGATTAACTTTCGCAGAAATGAATCATGATATTAAAGACTCTCTTAGTCATAGAGGCAAAGCATTAAAAAAAATTATTCCAGATTTAATTAAAATTTTTTCTTAAATTCAATTAACCCAAGATCCATGGAGGCCGTGGGGTATTGAAATGGGTAATTCATAAACAGCTAATTCTTTTAAGTCTTTTGCGTCTAATATCACTAAATCGCTTCCTCTTCTTTCTCCGTTCCATAGAAGTATAAACAAAAATCCCTCATCTTCTTTTGAAGAGTTTTCTGATGGAACCATAATTGGTTCACTCACGAATCCACTTGGACCTGCTGACCAAGAAATCTCTTCCTTAGATATTAAATTGATTTTTTTTATTGCTTGAAGTGGAGCGTTTCCTAACTTTTGAGATGTGCTTGCCATCCAACTAAAAGTTGCTTTTAATCCTAAGTTTTTAGGATTAACAACAGCAAATTCACAACATTGTTCACTTATAGTTTCAAGTTCACTAATTTTTTTCTTTAGATCGATAATTGATCTTTTCAGTTTTCCTTCTGGATATTTATCAAAGTCAATATCCCTAAAATTCTCGTCTGGACCAACTGAAGGGAAATCATCATAAAAAATACTATCTAATACGATTTTGGAATCTTTTTCAAATGCATTTACATGATGAAAAACGAATCCTTCTGGAGCATCTATTGTTAACGGTGGCTGACCTCTAAATAATCCACTTTCTCTGGGGATGATAAAAAACTTTGCCTTTTTATTTGGGTTTGACTTTAGACATTGTGCAGCGCCTCTTTGACCCATTACAAATGGAAGAGGGTTGAAATCAATAGCATTCTGTAAGAATATTGCCCAATTAGTTGTAATTGCGAAATCATGAAGGAATGCAAAGCCATTAAAGGTATCTTTTCTGTCGAAAATGAGCTCTCCAGACTTTGTACCAGCATTATTAAATTCCATTAATCTAATGGTGCTTTTTGGCCCGGTTTGTACCCCAAAAGTGACTAAAAGTTCTGAAGATGCATTTGAATTTAGGTCTGTTTTAGGATGGGCACTGAATGCTTCGTTAGGCTTGAGTACCCCTTTTAATGTTGATAAACCAATAGTGTCGAGACTATCAGGATCCATTGCATGTGGACCGGCTGCTTCCCATAATGCGAGAATTTCATCTCCTAATTTAACGACATGAGTATTGGCGATATTCTTGAATTTTAGATCTAATGCATTATTTAAAATTCCTCCATTTTTTTGTGTCCCAAAAACACCTCTATAAATAAATTTATTTATTTTTTCTTCTTCCAAATAGCCTTTAGTTTTAACAAATCTATTTGTTAAGAACGGCTGACCATTTTCGAACTTTATGGATGTGATCATTCCATCACCGTCAAATGGATGATGAACCCATTGTCCACCTCTTTCTAATATTCCTGGTCCATTTCTTAATAATGTTCCATTTAAATTTTCAATATTATTACCGTTGCTAATTTTTAGAGGCTCTTTAGTAAGCTCCTTTTCTACATTTTGATACGCACTGGACCAGTCTTCTTTATTAAAACTTTTAATTTTATCAATTTTTTCTTCTTGTAAATTAGTCACAACAAATCAATTTCTTTATCTATTTTCGCCAAAAATCAACTGAATTGTGGCTAATCCGAAAAATTTCCTATTTTATTGGTTCTCTAGCATTCCTTTACTGCTAGGAATTGAATCAGATCTTCTCAGATCTATTTCGGTAGCCATTCTCATTGCTCTTGAAAAAGCTTTAAAGCACGCCTCAACTATGTGATGTGAATTACTGCCTCGTATTTGATTAATATGCAGAGTTATACCGCTGTTATTTACAAAGGCAATGAAAAACTCTCTTACTAGTTCAGTATCATAATTTCCTATTCTAGGGGCTTTTAATTGAAGATCATAAGATAGATGCGGTCTGCCAGAGCAGTCTAAAGTGACTTGAACTAATGCTTCATCTAATGGGGCAAAGAAATGTCCAAATCTGCTTATTCCTTTTCTTTCCCCCAAGGCTTTTGAAAATGCTTTGCCTAATGCAATTCCTACATCTTCATTTGTATGGTGATCATCAATATGGGTATCTCCAATTGCTTTTATTTTTAAATCGAACAAACCATGACTGGATATTTGATGAAGCATATGATCTAAGAATGGTATCCCGGTATCAATCTCAGAAATTCCATTTCCATCTAAGTTTAAAAATACAGAAATATCTGTTTCACTCGTTTTTCTTTTTATTTCAGATTGCCTTAGAAGAGATGACATTTTTATGCGAAATAATTAGTTTACATTCCATTAATGCAGTAACCCGCATCAACATAAATTGTTTGGCCTGAAATGCCGCTAGAGAGATCACTTAATAAAAAAGCAGCTGTATTACCTACTTCTGTTTGAGTGACTGTTCTGCGTAAAGGAGCCTTTTCTTCAACATTGTGAATCATATCTAAAATGCCACCTATAGCAGAACTCGCAAGTGTTCTTATAGGCCCAGCACTTATTGCGTTAACTCTGACTTGTTTTTCGGGACCAAGTTCTGCAGAAAGATATCTTACTGAAGCTTCTAAAGCTGCTTTAGCAACTCCCATCACGTTATAGTTAGGAATCGCCCTTTCTGAACCTAAATAAGTTAATGAGACAACTCCAGCACCATCACTAAAAAGTGGTTTT
>QCHO01000040.1 GCA_003279535.1 Prochlorococcus sp. AG-402-C22 | reverse complement strand
TATAGTAACAATCATTAGAACATTTGTTACGTTAATGCATAACGAAAGAATCTTTGCCTTATTATTTTTGAAACGAATATCTAAAGTTTTGAATGATTCGTTTTCTTGAACATTATTATTAAAAATAAGTTCAAGATGAGATCAATCGGCTTTAGTGTCAATTATTTTCGAGGTGCTAGATGACCATCAGCCCACCAGAAAGTGGAGAAAAAAACAAAAAAGTTTTGGAAGATCCTGTAAAGGCTGATCCAAGACCAATTGATTTTGCCAAGTTAGATAAGCCAGGTTTCTGGTCAACTAAATTATCTAAAGGTCCAAAAACTACAACTTGGATCTGGAATCTGCATGCTGATGCACATGATTTTGACGTGCATACAGGCGATGCAGAAGAAGCAACAAGAAAAATCTTTTCAGCTCACTTTGGACATCTTGCAGTCATATTCATATGGATGAGTGCTGCATTTTTCCATGGAGCTAGATTTTCTAATTACTCAGGTTGGTTAGCTGATCCAACTCATGTTAAACCCGGTGCTCAGCAAGTTTGGGCAATAGTCGGCCAAGAAATGCTTAATGCTGATCTTGGTGCTAACTATAACGGAATTCAAATTAGTTCAGGAATATTCCATATGTGGCGAGCATGGGGAATAACCAACGAAAGTGAACTGATGGCTTTAGCAATAGGTGCCGTTGTAATGGCTGCCCTTATGCTTCATGCAGGAATTTTTCATTATCACAAAGCTGCTCCAAAAATGGAGTGGTTCCAAGACATTGAGTCTATGCTTAACCACCATATCGCTGGCTTAGTTGGATTAGGATCCTTGGCATGGGCTGGACATTGTATTCATATTGGTGCTCCAACTGCAGCTCTCTTAGATGCTATCGATGCAGGTTCTCCTTTAGTAATCAATGGTAAAGAAATAGCAACTATTGCAGATATGCCAATGCCCCATCAACTCTGCGATCCGCAAATTATTGGTCAGATATTCCCAGGATTAGCTAGTGGTACAGGTAATTTCTTTAGTTTAAATTGGTTAGCTTTTTCAGATTTTCTTACCTTCAAAGGTGGTCTGAATCCTGTTACAGGAAGCTTATGGATGACTGATGTTTCTCATCATCATTTAGCTTTTGGTGTAATAGCAATAATCGGTGGTCATATGTATAGAACCAATTATGGCATTGGTCATAGTATGAAAGAAATATTAGATTCACAACAAGGCGATCCAATATTATTCCCTGCTCCGAAGGGTCATCAAGGTCTTTTTGAGTTCATGGCAGAAAGTAGACATGCTCAGCTAGCAGTAAACCTAGCAATGCTTGGATCAATAAGCATACTTGTTTCTCATCACATGTATGCGATGCCTCCATATCCATATATAGCTACTGATTACATGACAGTTCTTGGATTATTTACCCATCACATGTGGATAGGTGGATTGTTCATAGTAGGAGCTGGGGCGCATGCTGGAATTGCAATGGTTAGAGATTACGATCCTGCAAAACATATTGATAATGTATTAGACAGAATTCTAAAGGCAAGAGACGCTTTAATCAGTCACTTGAACTGGGTATGTATGTGGTTAGGATTCCATAGTTTTGGACTTTATATTCACAACGATACTATGAGAGCTTTGGGTAGACCTCAAGATATGTTTAGTGATTCTGCAATCCAACTTCAACCAATTTTTGCTCAATGGGTACAGAGTATTCAAGCATCTGCTGTTGGAACTTCTCTTTTAGCAGGTACTGCAGAAGCATTACCTCACAAAGCTTTAAGTGAAGTTTTTAATGGAAGTTTAGTAGAAGTTGGTGGAAAGGTTGCTATAGCTCCAATTCCATTAGGGACAGCTGATTTAATGATTCATCATATTCATGCTTTCCAAATCCACGTAACTGTTTTGATACTCCTCAAAGGGGTACTTTATGCAAGAAGTTCAAGGTTGATCCCTGACAAAGCTTCTTTAGGATTTAGATTCCCTTGTGATGGTCCTGGAAGAGGTGGTACATGTCAAGTTTCTTCATGGGATCACGTGTTCTTGGCCCTTTTCTGGATGTATAACTGTTTATCAATAGTTATTTTCCACTTCTCTTGGAAAATGCAGAGTGATGTTTGGGGACTTACTGGTGGTAATTTCGCACAAAGCGCCATTACTATTAATGGTTGGTTAAGAGATTTCCTCTGGGCGCAAGCTTCTCAAGTATTAACAAGTTATGGTCAATCCATAAGCATGTATGGTTTGATGTTCTTAGGAGCTCACTTCATTTGGGCATTTAGTTTAATGTTCCTCTTCAGTGGACGCGGATATTGGCAAGAATTATTCGAATCAATTGTTTGGGCACATAACAAACTTAAAGTTGCTCCAACCATTCAACCAAGAGCTCTATCTATCACTCAGGGTAGAGCAGTAGGTGTAACACACTTCCTTGTCGGTGGTATTGCTACCACATGGGCTTTCTTCCATGCTCGCCTTTTCGGCCTGGGCTAATTACCTGAACTTCACCTTTTTAATTCAATGGCAACAAAATTTCCATCATTTAACCAGGGTCTAGCTCAGGACCCTACAACCCGACGAATATGGTACGGAATAGCTACCGCTCACGACTTTGAAAGTCATGATGGTATGACCGAAGAAAAGCTTTATCAGAAGCTTTTCTCTACACATTTTGGTCATCTAGCAATAATCGCCCTCTGGGTAGCTGGTAACTTATTTCATATTGCTTGGCAAGGTAACTTCGAGCAATTTGTACTTGATCCAACTCACGTTCGTCCTATTGCTCATGCTATTTGGGATCCCCATTTTGGATCTGGTATCACAGAAGCTATGACACAAGCTGGTGCTAGTGGTCCAGTAAACATAGCTTACTCAGGTCTCTACCATTGGTGGTACACAATTGGAATGAGAACTAATGAGCAACTCTTCCAAGCTTCAATATTCATGAGTATTTTGGCTTGTTGGACTTTATTTGCAGGTTGGTTACACTTACAGCCAAAATTCAGACCTTCTCTAGCTTGGTTTAAAAATGCAGAGTCAAGATTAAATCATCATTTAGCTGTCTTATTTGGTTTTAGTAGTATCGCTTGGACAGGTCATTTGGTTCATGTTGCTATACCTGAATCGAGAGGACAGCATGTAGGTTGGGATAACTGGTTAACAGTGCTTCCACACCCTGCAGGATTAGCTCCTTTCTTTACTTTAAACTGGGGAGCTTATGCCCAAAATCCTGATTCTTTAGATCAAGTATTTGGAACAGCTGAAGGAGCTGGAACAGCAATCTTTACTTTCTTAGGTGGTCTTCATCCCCAAAGTGAAGCATTATGGCTTACAGATATTGCGCATCACCATATTGCGATTGGAACAGTTTTTGTAATTGCTGGTCATATGTATAGAAATACTTTTGGTATTGGTCATAGCCTCAAAGAAATTACAGAAGCTCATAATACAAGACATCCTAATGATCCTCATAAAGGTAGTTTCGGAATTAACCATGATGGAATATATGAAACTGTAAATAATTCATTACATTTCCAACTTGGACTAGCATTAGAATTTGCTTTTCAGGATTACCAAAAGCTACAACAACATCGTTATGAACATAAATTCCTAGAGTATGGAATCCAAGCAACATTGTTACCCAACTAAGGTGACTGA
>QCHO01000039.1 GCA_003279535.1 Prochlorococcus sp. AG-402-C22 | reverse complement strand
ACATATCAATAGTACCAAGGGTGATAAGTTTAACTTATGAATGATAGAAAAAACATTAATGGAGATTTTGTCGAAAACGCTTGACTTATAAGTACTTAATGAAGCATTCTTCGAATTGAACATTCCACATTTAGTATTTAGTAGACAATGGCTACAGAAACAATGGGTATCGCTCTCGGCATGATCGAGACACGCGGACTTGTACCTGCAATCGAAGCAGCAGACGCAATGACAAAGGCAGCAGAAGTTCGCCTTATTGGTCGTGAATTCGTTGGCGGCGGTTATGTAACAGTATTAGTTAGAGGCGAAACAGGCGCAGTTAATGCAGCTGTAAGAGCTGGTGCTGATGCTTGTGAAAGAGTTGGTGACGGTTTAGTTGCAGCTCACATTATTGCTCGTCCTCATAGAGAAGTTGAACCTGCTCTAGGTAATGGTGAATTTCTTGGTCAAAAGGACTAATTAAGTAAAGCAAGATTTATTAATTTTGCACAATAATTATTTTCCCTACACAGACCTAAATTTATCCTTATGAGTAAAAAGTATGACGCAGGGGTAAAGGAGTACAGAGATACCTACTGGACTCCAGAATATGTACCCCTAGACACCGATTTACTAGCCTGTTTCAAATGTACAGGTCAGGAAGGTGTTCCAAGAGAAGAAGTTGCAGCAGCTGTTGCAGCTGAATCTTCAACAGGTACTTGGTCAACAGTTTGGTCCGAGTTACTTACAGACTTAGAATTTTATAAAGGACGTTGTTATCGAATCGAAGACGTTCCTGGAGATCCTGAAGCTTTCTATGCTTTTATTGCATATCCTTTAGATCTTTTTGAAGAAGGCTCAATTACAAACGTATTAACATCTCTTGTAGGAAACGTTTTTGGATTTAAAGCTCTAAGACATCTACGTCTAGAAGATATTAGATTCCCAATTGCTTTCATTAAAACTTGCGGTGGTCCACCAAACGGAATCGTAGTTGAAAGAGATCGACTTAACAAATACGGAAGACCTCTACTTGGTTGTACCATCAAACCTAAATTAGGTTTATCTGGTAAAAACTATGGTCGAGTTGTATATGAATGTCTTAGAGGCGGTCTTGATTTAACGAAGGATGATGAGAATATTAATTCTCAACCATTCCAACGTTGGAGAGAAAGATTTGAGTTTGTTGCAGAAGCAGTTAAGCTTGCTCAGCGAGAAACTGGAGAAGTTAAAGGTCACTATCTAAATTGTACTGCTAACACTCCTGAAGAACTCTATGAAAGAGCTGAATTTGCAAAAGAGCTAGATATGCCAATCATCATGCATGATTATATAACTGGTGGTTTTACTGCAAATACTGGATTAGCTAATTGGTGTCGTAAAAATGGCATGCTTCTGCATATTCACAGAGCTATGCATGCTGTTATTGATAGACATCCAAAGCATGGTATCCACTTCAGAGTTCTTGCAAAATGTTTGAGACTATCTGGAGGAGACCAATTACATACTGGAACCGTGGTTGGAAAACTAGAAGGTGATCGTCAAACAACTCTTGGTTATATTGACAACTTAAGAGAGTCATTTGTTCCTGAAGATAGATCAAGAGGTAATTTCTTTGATCAAGATTGGGGTTCAATGCCTGGAGTATTTGCAGTCGCATCAGGTGGTATCCATGTTTGGCATATGCCTGCACTTCTAGCGATCTTTGGTGATGATTCCTGCCTTCAGTTCGGTGGAGGAACACATGGTCATCCATGGGGTTCAGCTGCTGGAGCTGCAGCTAACAGAGTTGCTTTAGAAGCTTGTGTAAAAGCCCGTAATGCTGGTCGCGAAATCGAAAAAGAGAGTAGAGACATTCTTATGGAAGCTGCTAAGCATAGTCCTGAATTAGCTATCGCTCTAGAAACTTGGAAGGAAATTAAGTTCGAGTTTGACACTGTCGACAAGCTTGATGTTCAGGGTTAACTCAAGTTCCAAATTGAGGAGGTTTATTCTCCTCAAACTTATTAAAATCTCGTTTTTACGAGTAATTACATTCACATTTTGATTAATTATGCCTTTCCAGAGCACAGTAAGCGACTATCAAACAGTTGCAACCCTGGAAACATTCGGTTTCTTACCACCGATGACCCAGGAAGAAATATATGACCAAATTGCGTACATAATTGCTCAAGGTTGGAGTCCAGTTATTGAGCATGTTCATCCAAGTGGATGTATGCAAACTTATTGGTCTTATTGGAAACTCCCATTCTTTGGGGAAAAAGATCTTAACTTGATCGTGAGCGAATTAGAGGCATGCCATAGAGCATACCCTGATCATCATGTAAGAATCATCGGATACGATGCTTACACTCAAAGTCAAGGAACAGCTTTTGTAGTTTTCCAAGGACGTTAAAGCTACTTAACGTAGTTAATATCTTTCTCCAAAAAATTTTTTGGAGAAAGTTTTTCAAAAAAGTTTTTAAAGAATTTCAAACTTGAAGATTATGTCAAAAAAAACCAGTAGAGAGATTGCACTTGAAAGAAGAAAGGCGATGAGTGATAGCGGTAAAAAAGCTGCTGCTTATTCTTCAACTACCAAAGATAGAGTTCGATCTTCTCAAGATATACAGATTTCTGGGACTCAGTCTTCTCCTAATAATCATAATATTTCTAAATCAGCTACAAAACATATTCCAAAAACTCAGGTAAACAGAAATTCTTCAACAACTTTATCTAGCAAAGAGTTAGTAATAGAGAGAAGAAAAGCAATGTCTACCCATGGAAAATCAGCTGTAACTTCATCCGATAGAACCCGCACTGATATTAAAAAAGACAGTCCTGTAAATACAGTAAAATCAACAATAAGTAAAAATCAAGTAAGTCAAGATTCAACTAGTACAGAATCTAAGTCCCTAAAACCAAACGTTAAAAGAAGAATTAATCAGAAGAGAAAACCTATTACTAATACAAGTAGAGATATTGTTTTAGCGAGAAGAGAAGCTCAATCTAAGCATGGTAAATCAGCAACTAAACAAAATACCAGTGCCGCTTCTTTGGCTAGAAGGGGAGACCCAGATTTAAGTAGTAGAGAGATTTCTCAGAGAGTGAGAGAGCTAAGAAGTAAAACTGGTGCCACAGGCAAAAAAGGTAATGGCAAATGTAGACCATGTGGTCCAAATAAAAATGGTGCCAAACAAAATATTGCTGATGCTAGCTGGAAAGTTGGTAAAAGTGAAACTGATTCAGGTCAAATAGTTACTGGAACACAAGCTAATAGATCTGTAAAAACTACAGGTAATGAGGCAAGTTCATGCAGAACTGTAACTGGTACCCAATATATGGGAGTAGAAGTTGTTGATCAATTTTGTCAAGATAGACCAAGTTATAAACAACCACTTAGATCTACTGTTACCTCTACAACATCAGGTAATAAAGTAACTGGAAATGAAGTTGGTAGATCTGAGAGGGTAACTGGAGATGAGCCTGGGACTTGTAAAAACCTCACAGGGACTGAATATATATCTGCTAATCAATCACAGAAGTATTGTGGTGATGTTCCAAAAAATCCTTCAAAGGTTAAACACAGCACTACAACCGATGGATTAAAAGTATCTGGATCACTTCCTGGTAGATCAACTCTAGTTACTGGAGATGAACCTGGTTCTGGACATCAGTTAACTGGAGATCAATATCTTGGCTCTGAGCCAAATCCAAAAGGTAAAGCATTTGAAAAAGTAGGCAGTTACAACACTCTTAATGGGAATAATGTAACTGGTACAGGGGTAGGAAGATCAGACCATATGACAGGCAATGAACATGGGAGTTGTAAGAATGTAACTGGTGATGAGTACATAGGATCTCAACAATACGAGAAGTTTTGTGGTTCAAAACCAAAACCAGAAGCTAGAAAAGTAGGTTTAAGCCTTTCTTCAAAGTCAAATTTAATAAGCGGTACTATGACAGGAAGATCAGAAATAGTAACTGGAGATGAACCTGGTTCATGCAAAGTGTTAACAGGAACACCATACGCAGGCTTAGATCAGATTAATGAAAATTGTAGTACTGAGATTTCTGAAGATATGAAATCCCGATCAACAGTTAATTCTGGAAATAATTCAAATGCCAGACTTACAGGACAGCAACCAGGAATTGGCGGAGTAATGACAGGTGCTAAGAAAGGTGCTT
>QCHO01000038.1 GCA_003279535.1 Prochlorococcus sp. AG-402-C22 | reverse complement strand
TATTTACTCATAAACTTAGAATACGTGAATTCGGGGATTTATCTCGATAATTTTAGTCCCTTTTGTCGCTAGTAATTATAAAGCGAAGTCTTATCAGACTAATTGATTGAACTTTAATTTTCGAATAATCCCATTCTCAGGAATACGCTTCCTATATTTTGGAATTTGCTAAATTTCAGGCGGACTATCAATCATTTAGATTGCCTCCGAACTCAACAATAATAAATTACTCCTTTTTATATTTTCAGTAAATCCGTAAATATGCTGATTTACTTTTTTCTTGATTTATAGGATGATTTTAATGATCTTTTGTTTTTAAATATCCATTTCATAAGATGCTATGGAGGGCAGTAAATCTCCTACATAAAAAGGTTCCATTGGTATTATTATAATATTTAAATTATTTACTATTTTATATAGTTATTTAATAAATAGTTTGTTAATAATCTATGGATTTCATCAAAAAGAACAAAATTCTAACTCTGATGGCAATAATTGCATTCTTATCATTCGCATTAGAGAAAGCAGGCATAATAAACCCTTAGATTAGTTTAGGTTTTATTTGATAAATAATTTACTAATGAAATAAGTAAACAGAAACTATTACAGCAAAAATGAGTAATGGTGATAGTAATGTAAAAATTAAAGTTGAAAGATTAATAACCATAAATTTTGAATAAATACACAAATTTAATAAACATCACTTTTAAGCATTTGCAATAAGTAGAATTTAAATTATTACGATATAAAAAAATTTGAATAAAGAAAGATATAAAGAAAAATATGAAGAGGGCGCAGAATTACTTTGGCCTAGTGATAAAGAGGACAAAATAACTCGGCAGTTTTATAAAGATTTATCTCATCTTTCAAATAACATAAATTATAATAAAAGGAAAAATTTTAATCTTTTTGACCAATTACTTAGATTAATAAAAGGGAAAGGATGGGGGACTTAATATTTAAAAAAATGAAAAATATAATAATATTCACTAAAAGTTTTTTTCTTTTAAGACCAAGATTTATATCCACTATTTTTTTTATTCCAATTCTTTATGGTATCGGTTGGGCTTTATCTCAGCCATTATTATTGTTGAATGTTGAAAAAGAAAATTTATCCTTAATTGGTACTATTTTCACTTTCCTACTTTTTATCTTTTTTCTACCATCTTGGTTTTATATCAGATGGAACATATCAAGTACATGGGTACTTCTTGGGATAACTAAACACAAATTATTAAAAAACTTTTTTCATTTTTCTCAGGGTATTTTATTTTCTTTATTTTTAATAATTCTAATTCTGGTACCACTATTGCAAAATAATTATGTTTCTTGGATAGGTGAATTCTCTCCTAGCATATTGTTAAATTCTATTTTACTTGCCTTAGGTGTAGGATTCGCAGAGGAAATAATTTTTAGAGGGTGGTTACTAGAAGAATTAAAATTTGAATATGGGACAAAAATAGCAATAACTTTACAAGCTTTAGTTTTTAGCTTCGTTCATCCTTTTTCAAATGACATCTTTTGGAACATTATTGGATTACGTTTAGGATTTATTTTACTTGGGATATTTCTATCATTAGTAAGAATTAAAGATAAAGGTTCATTGTGGAATTGTATAGGTATCCATGGAGGACTTGTTGGTATTTGGTTCTTTGTAAACAACGGATTAATAGAATTTAAAGAAAATACACCTTCTTTTTTAGCAGGGCCTTTTACACAAAATGTTCCAAATCCAATAGGAAGCTTTAGTGCAATTTTAATATTATTTTTTCTGTGTATTTTTTACTGGATAAAATCAAAAAAGATTTTTTTTAGAACCTTTAATTAGATATAAATACCGATTGATTTTTAATAAATAATTGTCAGATTAAAATATAGCTTAATACTCATATGAACTTTGAAGAAGGAATAAGATTTATTTTCTTTTTAGCACTTTTTGGAGCTGCGAACTATCTAATAATGTTGAAAAGATATGAAAACGACATAAGAAAAAGGAAATTTTTACAACAACATAAAATTTCCAAACTATATCCAAAAGGTTCATTAATTTTCTGAAATTTAAAAAAGTTATATGGCGGAATTTTTCTCACCATTTTTTATTAGTTTTTCCCCAACCTTCGTTTAACAATTTTTGCCATAATAATCTTGCTTCTTCGATAACAATTTTTTTTCTAGTTTTCATTAATGGAGGATTTTCTCCATGAATTCCCATAATAATTCCTTCCTCAATAAACATATAATTAATAGATTGATCAGAATGACCTTCATCTTTATAGAAACGCATTACCCCGACGGAATTGGAGTCAATTAACCAGAAATCATTATTTGAATTCAATAAACCACAAATAAATTAAATTTATCATATTCTTTCCTAGCAATTTGCGAGAAAAAGATTTATACATGTTGTTTATATTGTATATATTTTTTCTTTACGTCTACTTTTTTTCAATTCACCACGTTTTTTCTTAAACTCAATTCTTTTTCGTTTAGATGCCTTGGTAGGTTTTGTAGATTTTCTTAATTTAGATGGTTTATTTAATGCATCTCTTATGATCGAACTAAATTTTATTAAAGCTAATTGCCTATTTAATAATTGATTTCTGTGTTCTTGAACCGCTAAACATAAACTATTTTTTACTAATTTGTTTTTCAAGTTAACTTTAAGAATTTTTTTCTGATAGTCATTTAAGACTTCTGAATCTTCTAAATTAAAAATAATCTCTACTCTACTTTCAATTTTATTTACATTTTGCCCTCCAGGACCAGAGGATCTTGAAAATCGCCACTTAACTTCCTTGGATGGGATTACTAATTTTTTTGTAATTATTAAATCCATTTTTCGTTATTCTTAATTTTATATTTTTAGATTTATCTTTAATACTTTAAAACATTGATTAAAATTTGATCGGTAAATACTGGGCGGTTATGTTAGGTAAACCGAAATTCGGTGTATTTGCCGTATCAATATCTTCGGTATTTATCCTTACATATTTCAAAGAATTATCAGATATTAGATTTGTACTAATTCAAAGGTCACTTATGTATTCAATGTTTGATCTTCTTTTTGAAACACCTTCATATCGCCCAGTATATGTTATTTCCGACAGTGAAATGAGGGAACTAAAGAAAAACCAACATCAAGAAGAACTTGATGAGATTAAAACCCAAAAGGTAAGACTCGAAGATGCTTTTAAAGCCCAACTAAAACATCTTGAAGAGAGAGAAAAAGAAGTAAAAAGAGAACTTAAGTTACTTTCTGCCTCCAAAAATAAATAATTATTTTTAGAGAGATTAATTGCTTCAAAGACGGTTTAAAACCGTCTTTTTAAATTTTTCTGGTTTTTAAAATACTCATAAATCCACAGATTTTTAAAATATTTTCCATAATAAAAAAATGAAAGATAAGAATGAAAAAATAAGAATGTTTTTACCATTTAGCTGGATAATTTGTGCTGGAATATCATTTTCTTACATCAATGCACATTTAATAAATACTTAATATAAATGTCCCATCCTTCGAAAGTCGAAATCCTCGCCTCTTCAAAAGGCTGGGTGGCATCATTTTTAAATTTACTTCCTGGTTTAGGTTCAGGTTACTTATACCAAAGAAGATGGAAACCCTATTTTTTAACTATAGCTGCTACTACTATATGGTTTGCTTTAGGATTATTTTTACAAGGTGATAATGAGCCCTCTCAAAGTGAACAAATTATTGGAATCTCTGGTCTTTTTTTCATATCAATAGTTACTGTTATAGAATCCAACTTGGCTTTCAAAAAAGCAAGTAATATATTAAAAAATGAAAACGCAAAAATAATTTCCCCTGTAAAAAAAGGTTGGTTTAAATAACGCAAAATATAATATCTAAAAGAAATTTCTGAGTAATACTTATTTTTTTTAATTTCTTTCGAAAAAATTACAAAAATAATATTCAAAATTTAAAGAAATATTTTTCTTAGCTATAGAAAAATAAAATTTCTTTTTCTTTAAGACCTTCCCATCCTGATTCAATTAATAATTGATTTAGAGTTGCTTGATCAAAATGCTTAGAACCAGTTTTGACACATCTATTTCTCATTGATTTTTTAACCCCACTCCTTTCTCTTTTATTTTCCTCATCCATTATTCTGTTATAAAGTTTTAGCATCTTTGGAGGGATGGGAGTACCGTCTAGATCAACTCCATTTTGAATAGCAAGATCAACAGCTTGCATTCCCATTTTCTTCATAAGTTAAATTAATGCTGAAACAATAATAAAACAAAAATAATTAATCTAGAATTCTGTGAATAATAATTTATTGGTTTTGAATTTCCTTTAGTACTCTAATGGCTTCTTTAATGTGCTCAGGACCATTCAATAAATCTCTAAAAATATGCCTAACTGTGCCCTTTCGATCAATAACATAAGTTACTCTGCCATCCATAAAACCTAATACTTTAGGAACTTTAAAAGTTTTCCTAAGTGAGTCATTTATATCGCAAAGTAGTGGATACTGTAACTTATTTTTATTAGCAAATGCCAAATGACTTGAAGTACTTCCATTACTTACTCCCCAAACTTGTGCACCTAACACTTTAAATAAGTCATACTTATCTCTAAATCCGCAAACTTCTATGGTGCAACCTGGTGTATCATCTTTTGGATAAAAAAATAAAACTAGAGGATTTTCTAATTCCTTATTTGATCTTTTAATACCATTTTGATCCAGCAAAGAAAAATCTGGAATTGTATCTCCGATCTTCACAATTATTC
>QCHO01000037.1 GCA_003279535.1 Prochlorococcus sp. AG-402-C22 | reverse complement strand
TATTTTTCTTATCTTTTGATAGCCAAAGGAAATGGTCAAATACATATAAAACTTTATCTAAAACAAGGGCGATGAGTAATAATCTCATTGACTATATTTCTCAAACAGAAGAGTTTTATATTAGCGAACTTGAATCTCTTAATAAATATAAAAAAACAAAGCCCGAAGATCTTATATATTTTGATAAAGTTGCAGAAAAAAAAGAAAATTTTTTCGGGAAAAATTTCATAATCTTCTTTGAAGGCGTTAGAGAAAGCAAATATCAAAGGGGATATTGATGAAAAAATATAAAAAAACTATTTATATTTTACCTCTTGATCAAAGAAGATTTAAATTGCTCTATATTTTTAGCTTGCTAATAATTCTGAGTTTGTTTGGAAGGTTAGTTAAATTGCAAGTCTTTGATGCCTCAGATTTGCAAAAAAAAGCGAGATTAATACAATCCTCTAAAACTACCTCCTTTAAAAAAAGGAGATCAATTGTGGATAGAAATAATAGATTAATTGCTTATGATAAACCACTATATAAATTATGGGCACATCCAAAATATTTTAACTTTCCGGGAGATTCAATTAAAAGAGTTCGCAGTATTGAAGAAGTTGCAAAAAAATTGGCACCTATTTTGGATTTGAAAGATGAAAAAATACTATTGGATAAATTCAATAACAAGATCAATGGCATCGAGCTTTTGGATAAAATTTCAGAGGAAAAAGCAGAAAAGATTAAAAACCTTCAAATAAGTGGACTTGATTTGTTTAAATATTCGCAAAGATATTATCCACAAAGAGAACTTTATTCTAATCTTGTTGGTTTTGTTAACGATGAGAATAAAGGTTCTGCAGGTTTAGAGCTTCATTTAGATAATCAAATTAAAGTTTTTAATAAAAGTAATTTAATAAAAAGAGGAGGAGATGGAACACCTCTTCCTGATAATTCATCTCCAGGTGATTTTATTTCTGATTATAAGAGTTTGGGCCTAACTATAGATTCAAAGTTGCAGAAAGCATCATTAAATGCATTAACAATGCAAGTAAACAAATGGAAAGCGAAGAGGGGATTTGCAATAGTTATGGATGTTAATAATGGTCAGATTCTTTCTTTAGTGACGGTCCCTTCATATGATCCAAATAAATTTTGGCAATATGATTCTGAATTCTTCAAGGGTTGGTATTCCCAAGATTTATTCGAGCCTGGTTCAACTTTTAAACCCATTAATCTTGCCTTGGCATTAGAAGAAAAAATAATCCATAAAGATGGTTTAGTTGAAGATAACGGAAAGATTAATGTTGGAGGATGGACACTTTTTAACTGGGATAAAAAAGGTAATGGATTTATTGATTATCCGACAGTTTTGCAGGTTTCAAGTAACGTAGGAATGGTAAAAATAATGCAAAATTTAGATCCTATAATTTATTGGAATTGGCTGAAAAATTTAGGTATAAACAAAAATTTAGAGACTGATTTATATGAATCCACAGCAGGCCAACTAAAAAGAAAAGACTTATTTGTAAATCAATCAATTGAGCCTGCGGTGGCTTCTTTTGGTAAAGGGTTCTCGATTTCGCCACTTAAGTTGGTCCAGCTTCATGCGGCTCTAGCCAATGGCGGTTTTGAAGTTACCCCCCATGTAACTTCAACTTTCAAAGAAAAAATAAATGAAAATTCAAAAAAACAATTTTTTTCATATGAGGCCACTCAAATTGTTCTTGAATGGATGGAAAGCGTAGTTGATAAAGGTAGTGGATCTGGAGTAAAAATTGAAGGTTACAGAATAGCTGGAAAAACAGGGACGTCTCAAAAAGCTATAAATGGCGTTTACACAAGTAAAAAAGTTTGTAGTTTTGTCGCGACCTTACCAGTCAATGATCCGAAATATGTTGTCCTTGTGGTCGTTGATGAACCATCTAATTCATATGCATATGGTTCAACTGTTGCAGTGCCAGTTGCTAAAGAAATTATCGAGAGCTTAATAGTAATTGAAAAAATACCTCCTAAGACTAAAGATCACGAAATGATTGTTAAAAAACCCTAAAGTTTTTCAACTTTATAAATATTTAGTTCATTATTTGATGATTTCATAAGGAATTAAGGCTAGTTTATATATATATAATTATCTAGATATGAAATCAATTTTAGAACAATTGTCCTCAATGACCGTTGTTGTTGCTGATACTGGAGATTTAGATTCGATAAAAAAATTTCAACCAAGGGACGCCACTACTAATCCATCACTAATACTAGCTGCAGCTAAGAATCCTGATTATGTGAAATTAATTGATAAAGCTTTAGAAAGTTCAGAAAACACATTGCTCGAGGGATTTTCTGAAATTGAATTAATTAAAGAAACTGTTGACCAAGTTTCAGTTTTTTTTGGAAAAGAAATTTTGAAAATTATTTCAGGACGCGTATCTACAGAAGTTGACGCAAGACTTAGCTTTGACACTGAAGCCACGGTAAAAAAAGCAAGAAAATTAATCAATCTATATAAAAATTTTGGAATTGAAAAGGAAAGAATCTTAATTAAGATTGCCGCAACTTGGGAAGGGATTAAAGCAGCAGAAATTTTGGAAAAAGAGGGCATTAAATGCAACTTAACTCTACTTTTTAACTTCTGCCAAGCTGTAACTTGTGCGAATGCAAAGATAACCTTAATATCTCCGTTCGTTGGCCGAATATTGGATTGGCATAAAGCAAAAACTGGTAAAACCAGTTTTATAGGAGCTGAAGACCCTGGAGTTATTTCGGTTACACAAATTTATAATTACTTTAAAGAAAAAGGATTCAAGACAGAAGTAATGGGGGCGAGTTTCAGGAATCTTGATGAAATAAAAGAATTAGCAGGTTGTGATCTTTTAACAATTGCACCAAAATTCCTAGAGGAACTTAAAAAAGAAAAAGGAGATTTAATTAGAAAATTAGATGCAACTGCAACTAATCAAAGAAATAATTCTTTTGACTACAAATTTGATGAAAAAGATTTTAGATTGAATATGTTAGATGACCAAATGGCCAGCGAGAAGCTTAGTGAAGGCATCACAGGATTTAGTAAGGCTATAGAAGAATTAGAACAATTGTTACTAACCAGATTCTCAGAAATTAAAAATCAGAAATTAATTTCGGCTAATTAAATCTAAGCTTTAATTGAAAAATAGAAATTAAATTAGCTGTTTATTAAAAGTCTCTTGATAACTCTTTTTGCGATGTCTTCATAACTCATTTCTCCAGATAATATTTGAGCAATTCGTTTAGGAGCTGTTTTTCTTTTAACACCTAATTGATATCCAGTTCTGGGAAATCTATAAAAAACCTGCGCGATTCTTCTCCCCCAAGCCATAGATCTACCCCAATTGTTGTTTATATTTTTCGTATAAAGATTCAAATTGTCTATTTCACCTGATATGCATTGATCTATGCATTCTGCAGCATAAAAACTGCTAATTAAAGAAGGTCTTATTCCTTCAGCTAAAAATGGATCGCATAGAGAGGCTGCATCCCCTACTGCTAAAATTTTATCTCCATTAATTGGGTGGAGGCCATTCCATATTCTCAATTTTTTATTAATTGTTTTATAAGGAAATTCTTCAAATCCGAAGCTTCTAATAATTTGATTATTTATTGTCTGATTTTCTAGAGGACTATTATTTATAAATGTACCCAAACCAATATTTAAGCTTTCTTTTAGTGGGAATGCCCATGCAAATCCATATTTTATGAATCCAAACTCAAATCTAACTGCATCTTTAGGAATTTTACCTAAACCATTCAATCTTAATGAGATTGTGTTTGCAAATTTAGGTTTTCTCGGCCCCAATTTGAAATATCCTGCCCATTTGGACTGGGATCCGTCTGCAATAACAAGAAATTCAGATATATATTTTTTTTTATTATTACAAGTAATTTCCCAATTATCATTTTTTTTGGTGATTTTTTCGACTAAAACTGGTTTTAATATTTGAACCCCATTTCTCAAGGATTCGTCAGTTAATAATTTATCAAATTTTTCTCTTTTAATAATCCAAAAAGGGGATTCACCAGTCAGATCGGCAATCACATTATCTGAATCCTTCCATCTAAATTCAACATTCTTGATTTTTGATTCTATTGCATCTTTTATTTCTAAAGGGAGGAATTTCTTCATTGAAGATGCCATCCCACCAGCACATGGCTTAAAATCTTGGTTTTTTTCTTTTTCAATAATTAAAACGGAATATCCCTTTTTTGCTAGGTTTAGAGCGGTGGAAGATCCCGACAAACCTCCACCAATTATTACGACGTCAAAACCTTTCAAACTTTTAGAATTTCTTTCTCTTTTTCAGACAATTTAGTTTCTATTAGAGCAATAAATTTATCAGTGATTTTTTGAATTTCAGATTGATTATCTCTCGATTCATCAATAGAAATAAGGCCATCTTTTTCGTATTTCTTTTCCTTATCAACAGCATCTCTTCTAATATTCCTCAAAGCTACTTTCCCTTCCTCTGCATATTTCGAGGCTAGTTTACAAAATTCCTTTCTTCTTTCCTCAGTTAATGGAGGAACATTTATTCTTATTACTTTTCCATCATTATTTGGAGTAATACCTAGATCGCTCATCGAGATAGATTTTTCAATCGCTTGTAAACATGAAATATCGAATGGCTGTATTGAAATAGTTTGTGAATCAACAGTACTTATTGAAGCAAGTGATTTGATTGGTGTTTCAGTACCGTAGTACTCAACACTTATTCTGTCTAGCAATGAGGCATTTGCTCTACCAGTTCTTATAGTATTAAAGTTTCTTTGTATGGCTTCAATACTTTTATTCATATTTTCTTGAATTTCTTTTTCTTTCATAATTAAAAAAATTAAAATAAGCTTTAACTAATTAAAGAGCCTATAGGCTCCCCTGCAACTGCTTTAGAGATGTTACCTTTTTTGAATATATCAAATACCATAATTGGGATATTATTATCTTTGCAAAGAGCAATTGCAGTACTGTCCATAACTGCGATTTCATCACTAAGAACTTGCTGATAACTAAGAGAGGAATATTTTTTTGCGTTTTCAAATTTATTAGGATCACAATCGTATACTCCATCAACTTTAGTAGCCTTCATAACAACTTCAGCGTTTATCTCTGCTGCCCTTAGAGCTGCTGTAGTGTCAGTTGTAAAAAATGGGTTCCCACACCCACCACCGAAGACTACAACTCTTCCTTTTTCTAGATGCCTCATGGCTCTTCTTCTAATATAAGGCTCTGCAATTTCTTGCATTTCGATAGCAGTTTGAACTCTGGTTGCTACTCCTACTCTTTCAAGGCCGTCTTGAAGTGAAATCGCATTCATTACTGTTGCGAGCATCCCTACATAATCAGCAGTTGCTCTATCCATTCCATCAGCAGACCCTTTAAGCCCTCTAAAAATATTCCCACCGCCAACAACTATTGCAAGTTGTACATTCTTTTCGACTACTTTTAAAACGTCTTCAGCGATTGACTGAACTATAGCAGGATCAATACCATAAGGTTTATCACCCATTAGTGCTTCACCACTAAGTTTTAAGAGAACTCTTGTGTAAGTCATTCAATAACCGTACTTTTAAGACCTTAGCAAGTAAACGTACC
>QCHO01000036.1 GCA_003279535.1 Prochlorococcus sp. AG-402-C22 | reverse complement strand
AATTTTCAAGATTTTTATTTCTTATATTTTTTGATAGAGATATAGATGATCTAAGTGACTCATTAAGTTTGTTTATATCGAGTGAGTTTATACTGCTTTTTGAATTAATTTTATAAGATGCGATCTCACCATTGATAAAAATCTTACCTCCAAAATAATCTATAGGAGTAATTTGATTTTTTATCTTAGGACTGGTTATAGATGCTTCTTTTTCTCTAAAACTGTATGTTTCATCTTTAAATATTCTCTGCAAATAAAGCTCCGGTGCTAATTGAAAATCTAAGCTTTTAAATTTAAATGTATCAGATGTTCTAGATATAAATAATCCATCTTTTTCTTCATTATCTATCCCTAAACTATACTTATTAAGATTTTCTTGCTTATCACTTATTTTCCTCCTGCCTAAAGGTAATGATACTTTTTCATCTAAGATTAGGTTTGTCCAACTGCTTATAAAGATTATTTTATTTTTCTTATTTTTAGAATATACATTATGTGCAACTAGCTTTAATTGAGGAGGATTAAAGGCATCATTTGTGAAAATTATTTTCTTAGAACTTATTAATGAATCATTTATATTTATTTTTTGAGATTTAAATCTCCATTTTTCAACACGTTTTTTTGTTATATCAAAATTTTTGTAGTTTAAAACACTTGAATTAGCATTTTCGTTTTTGAAACTTAAACCAATAGGATTTCTTTCTTTTATTCTGTTATCAGCCAAGCCTTCGAGTTGATTTTTTGAATCAGATATATTTTCTTTTCTAAGATCCATATCTTCGCTTAATGTTTCTAAATCAATTACTCCATAAATATTTTCAAGGAATCCTGATTTATCAGAAAAATTATATTCAAAATAATCTGAGGTGAATATTTGATTTTTATTTAAAAATTTGATGTTTCCTTTTGACTTAAATAACTTTGTATTTTTGTCATACTCAATATAATCTGTGAGAAGTACAGCTCCATTCCTTTTGATAATTACATCTCCCTTAGCTATGAATTTTTCTTCATTTTCAGTTTGTTCTATAGCTTCTATCTCGATTCTATTTTGATTAGAGGCTTCATTAGAAAATGCTAAAAATATTTCTAAAGGATTTATATTCCTTTTATTAAAAAAATTGTTGGAATTTTTTGTATATCTTATTTTCTTTTTAAAACTTATTTCTTTATTAAATTTTTTATTGTAAAAACAATCATCTTTCAATTCGCAGAATTCGTATCCATAAATTAGTTCGCTTGGACTTATGGAAGATATTATTAAATAACATAATTTAAATAAAATAATATTTTTTAAATTAAATCTAAAAAAAATCATAAATATTTATTTTCTCAATATTTTTCTAATTATATATTGTAATGCTTTATATTAAAATTCTACTCTGAAAAGATGATGCAAAATAATGGAACTGTCCTCATTACTGGAGCAGCAGGCTTTATAGGGTCTTTTTTGGTGAAAAGATTCTTAAGATCAGGCTATCAAGTTATTGGAATTGATAATGTCAATAGTTATTACGACAAAAATTTAAAATTAAAAAGGCTCGAAATTATAAAAGAATATTCAATTAAAAATGACTTTAGTTGGTTTTTTTATGAAATTAATATCGAAGATAAAAATAATATGAGTAAAATATTCCTTGAAACAACCCCCCAAATTGTTGTTAACTTAGCGGCACAGGCTGGTGTTAGATATTCGATTGTAAATCCATCTTCATACGTTAAATCAAATTTATTGGGATTCTCCAATATTTTGGACCTATGCCAAACCAATGATGTAAGACATTTGGTTTATGCATCAAGTAGTTCAGTTTATGGCGCGAGTAAAAAATATCCTTTCTCCGAGGAAGATAAAGTGAATACTCCATTAAGCTTTTATGCTGCAACAAAAATATCGAATGAGATGATGGCTCATGCTTATAGCAATATTTATAAATTACCAATAACAGGCCTTAGATTTTTTACTGTTTACGGTCCTTGGGGAAGACCTGATATGGCTCCAATGATTTTTGCCGACAAAATATTGCAGAAAAAACCAATTACAGTTTTTAATCATGGGAAAATGAGTAGAGATTTTACTTTTATATCTGACATTATTGAAGGAACCTTTTTATGTTGTTTGAAAGTCCCCTCTCCAAATGATGACTATAAATTTGGCAACCCATCAATTCTTCATAGGATTTTTAATATTGGAAATGGTAATCCGGTAAAGCTTCTTTATTTTGTTGAATTATTGGAGGAGGCTTTATCTATTAAGGCAACTAAAGTATTTGAAAATATGCAACCTGGAGATGTCGAGTCAACCTATGCATCTACTCAGAATTTGGAAGACTGGATTAGTTATAGGCCATTAGTCCCTATAAAAGAGGGAGTTAATAAATTTGCTAATTGGTATTTGGACTATTATCAATAATAATTTTTTTAGGTTTATAACCTTTTGCATTTAAAACTAATTTTATTGTTTTAAAAAAGATTAATAGGTCTAAAAAAAATGAAAAGTTACTAATGTAATATATGTCGTAACTTAATTTTTGTTTTGTGTCTGCGACACTTGCCCCATAGTGATAATTTACTTGAGCCCAACCACTTATCCCAGGTTTTAATATATATCTTGATTTGTAATAGGGTACTTTAGTAAAAAGTTTTTCTTCTATTTCAGGTCTTTCTGGTCTTGGTCCAATTAAACTCATATTTCCTAACAGAACGCAAAAAAGTTGTGGTAATTCGTCAATTCTTAAAGCTCTTAATATTCTTCCGATACGAGTGATTCTCTTATCGTTGTTTTTAGACCACTGAATACCATCAATTTCAGCATTTACATGCATACTTCTGAATTTTATAATTTTTATTATTTTCCCATTTAAGCCAGATCTTGTTTGAGTATAAAAAATAGGTCCTTTGTCTTCTAAATAAATCAAGCAGCTTACTAAAACTATAACTGGTAAAGTAATAAATATTATTGTAAGGCTTACAAAAATGTCACCTAGCCTTTTTATCCTATTATGATAGTTATCTTCAATAGATTTTAATTTTTTTATTAGTTGATAATTATTTTCTATGAAGTCAGTTGGTATCCTATGATATTCTTTATCAAACCAATCAATTAAGCCTATAACTTCTAACCCTACTAGTTTAAAATTATAAAGTTTTTCTAGATTTTCTACGTTTACTATATCTTTCTCATTAACTATTATCCCTTTCAAATTTCTTGATTTATTTATCTTCAAAGGTTCTGAAGCTGATGCAAAAGATATTTCTGGATAATTGGAATGGTAATATAATTCTTGCAAAAATTTATTATAGACTTGCTTTTTACCATAAAAAATCCATAGATTTTTCTTGTCATAGATTTTATAATTTAAAATACTTATGAAGGATTGGGAAATTAAACTAAGAATACCTATATATGAAATTGATTTAATAAATATATTTTTAAGTAATAAATCTTTTTGATTAATCATTAATTGATCAAAAATAATTATTGAAGAAAACCAATTAATAAATACGTAAATAAATATACCAGAGATTATCAGGGATAATACTTTCAATATAGAAGTCAAAAAGCTTTTTGCGGAAATACTTTTTTCTTTTTTATATCTTCCTAATATATAACTAAAAATTACCCAAAAAGAACCTACACTTGCAGTCACTACTTGGTTTGGATAAGAATTAAAATTACTAAAATAAATATAATTGTAAAGTAAGATAGATATCCAAAAATCTAGAATAATTGCAATTATCTTTCTTCTTCTTGTATTAATCCAAGTAAGTCTTATTTGCATTAATTATAAAAACTAATCTTATAAATATATCATTTTTTATTTATTTTCTTTTAATGAAATTTCTAGAAATTTTATATTCATCAATTATCTTTTTTGCTCCAGCAAGAAGAATCCAAAATGTAATACTGATTCTTCCGTCAAAATATTGTACATCTACTAATTGAGAGAATAAAAATAACATGATGGAAATTACCCATGCTTTATCAAATATTGAGGTTTTAATTAATTTATTAAAAAAAATTGTTTTACTGGAATATATAAATAAGTAAGTAATTGGTAAAAGAATAATTATTCCTGCTGGGATTCCATAACTTGCAAAAAGTTCTAAGGCTAAATTATGAGCATGGCCCTTCCACAATCCCGTTTCATAAAAATAGATATCGGGGAAAGAACCACCTCCAGTACCAAAAATTGGAAAATTTATTATGCTTTTAAATGCAGTATTCCAAATATCTAATCTTGAGATTTGAAAATCTGTAAATTCCATCCAAATATTATTTGGAATAATTGATCTTAAGAGAAACTGAATTTTATTCCCAAAAATCGGATAGATTGTGGAGCCTATTATTAAAGAAATTGATATCAATAAAGGAAAAATTAGTTTTAGTCCTTTCCTCCCAAGCATCACTACACTTCCTAATAAAATGCATATCCATGCTGCTCTTGAATTGGTCAATATAGTACATAAAGTAAAGCTAAAAGAAAATAGAAAAGCAATAATTCTCCTAAATGCATTGTTTCTTAAATTTATTGTTTCTGCCAAACAAAATGGCAAAATTAAATTAAGCCATAAACCTGTGTAGTTTGGATTATTAAACAAGCCTGTCATGCCAGTTATTCCTTCAATAGGCCTTTGATACCAAACGATTAATCCATTCAGTGTATCCATAGGCCCATGCCAATTGAAAAATGATTGACCAATACCGGTAATAATCACTGGGAGAGTTCCAGTAAGCAGAGCAATTTCAGTTCTTCTTCTTTTAGTATTACTATTTAAATATGGTTGAAATCCCCAAAAACATAGGAAAAAAGGAATCCAATTAGCTAATCCAATCAAGGATAATTCATGGTTAATTCCGTATTCACTTAAGTAATCGTTAAAATTTGAGTGTACAAAAGCACTAATTATTAGAAATATGCCAGCAAGAAAAAAAATTGTATTTAATTTTTCTTTAAAATATCCTTTACCTATAAAGACTCCATAAAAAACACAAATTAAAAGAATTACTGTTCCTAATGTGAATGCCGAAGGCAATAAAAATGCACCTATTAAAAAAAAATTATTAAAAAATTTTGGTATTTTTTCTTCAACTTTAATTAAGCTAACTTCTTGCAAAGAATTTTATTAATTATTTTCTATAGTATCTAAATTTTACAATTAAGCTTCCTTTAAGAAATACTATAAGTAGATTTTAGAAATTAAATTATTTCTTACAGAGTTTTGTGGAAATCCCCTAATTTCAAAAATTAAAAGAAAACTAATTGGTAAAAATTTTAGTTAAGTTGATATTGTTTTGTGGATTAATTGCATATATTGATTTAAGTTTAAAATTATATTGCATATGATTTAACGTAATCATTTATAATAAGGCAAATTTTTATAACCTCATTTCATCATCCATAAAGAAAATTTGTTGTATTGGCGCAGGCTATGTTGGAGGTCCGACAATGGCTGTAATTTCTGATCATTGTCCTGAAATTGAAGTTACTCTTGTAGATATAGATGAAAACAAAATTGCAGCATGGAATGATTCTGATTTAATGAATTTACCAATATATGAACCAGGACTTAAAGAAGTAGTAAAAAGAAATAGAAATAGAAATTTATTTTTTTCAACCAACATAGCCAA
>QCHO01000035.1 GCA_003279535.1 Prochlorococcus sp. AG-402-C22 | reverse complement strand
TACAAGCTTTTCTTGTGCTTTTATATAGGAATCTAACCCCTCTGTTTTCTGAGTAGGGTCTACAAAAATAACATTCTCATTATAAAATTCAGCCCATTTTTGTTTTGATGGTGCATCTATACCGTAAGGTTTAGTAAATAATTGTCTTAAATCCTCAATAGAAATTACTCTTGTCATTACAGAAATTTTATTACTAATATTCTAAAAGATACAAAAATTAAAAGCGGATGAAGAGATTCGAACTCTCGACATTCTCCTTGGCAAGGAGATGCTCTACCACTGAGCTACATCCGCAGAACATAATTATCTTATCTCAAAGATGGGATCAATGATAGAAATAATTAATTTTTTTCAACTAATTTAAATTTTTTATTAAAGATCCCATTTCAATTGCTTGCAAAGCATAATTCCATCCAAGATTATTCTTAATTCCTGCTCTTTCTAAAGCCTGCTGCATAGTATCAGTGGTTAAAACTCCAAAAATAATTGGAACATTATTTTCATTTGAAACTTGTGAAATACCTTTACTGGCCTCAGATATAACTACATCATAGTGAGAAGTTTCACCACGGATTACAGCCCCAAGAGCAATTACAACATCATATCTCTTTTTTTGTATAAGGTTTTTTGCCGCAATAGGCAATTCGAATGAACCAGGTACCCAAACTATATCTACTTGATTACTTAATTCAGAAGTATCTAAACCATGTCTTTTTAAACAATCAAGGCAACCAGATAGAATTTTATTTGTAATTAAATCATTAAATCTTGCTATTACAATTCCTACTTTTAAAGTGGAAGCATTAGTAAAAGACCCCTCAAAAATAGCCATTAAATTTTACTTAGGTATATTAATAGACTCTCACGAAAAGGTATTAAGTTCAAACTAATGAAGAAACAATGCCTGTAAGAAAAACCAAAACAACCCATACTGCAGCGATGGAATAAATTTTTCTCCTACTTTCTCGCTGTCCCTCCTCGGTGGCAGGTTGAGTTACATATAAAACAGGTACTCCTACTACCGCGATTAAAGAAGCAAATAATAGAGCATTTACAAAGAAAAAGTTAACAGCCTGCATAATTCAGTCTTAAGTTTCAAATTATTATAAATACTATAATCTCATGAAAATGATTATTTTTAGAGAAAATTTACATACTTTTAGGTACTTTAGATGCAAAAAAAAAATTTCTACCTAATATCTATTTAGGAAATAAAAAAGTATGCAAGAAGATACGATAATTCAAAAGAATTTATTTGCAATTGATAATGTAAATAAAGAAGAAAAAGAAATAACAAAAATTCCAGAAGATTTATCTTGGGAAGATTTAAAAAAAGAATCGCAAAAAAGACCTAGACAAAGAAAAAATTCAACTAATTTAATAAACAAATTCAAGACTGATTTGATTTCTAATCACAAAAATATTTGCATCAACGAAGAATCTTATAGTTATAAAACAGTTTCAAAACTGAAATTAACTCCTGTAATGAAGCATTATGTAACTCTAAAAGAGGAAAATAAAGATAGGTTATTACTATATAGATTGGGAGATTTTTTTGAATGTTTTTTCGAGGACGCTGTATTAATATCTAACCTTTTGGAAATAACACTAACTAGTAAAGATGCTGGAAAAGAAATTGGTAAGATCCCTATGGCAGGCGTTCCTTATCATGCAATGGAGAGATACTGTGCTGATTTAATTAAAAAAAATTATTCTGTAGTTATTTGCGACCAATTAGAAAAAAGTTCTGGTAATTACGGTACTCCAATTAAAAGAGGAATAACAAGAATCATTACTCCTGGAACTGTAATTGAAGAGGGCATGTTGATAGCAAAGAAAAATAACTGGATTACTGCTATTTACTTATCAGAAGAAAACTCAAATAAATCCTATGAATGGGGTATATCAAAAGCCGATGTAAGCACAGGAGAATTAATAACTATGGAAGGTCAATCTCTGTCAAAACTATTGGATGAAATTATTAAATTAGATTCTTCAGAAATCATTGTAGGAAGCAATGACGTAAAAAATTTATTAATTAAAGGAAATAATCAAATTACATATACTGTTTCTCAAGAGACTACTTTCGGCATTAATGAAGCAAATTATCTAATAAAAAAATATTTCAACATTTTAAGCGTAGAAGGAATAGGACTTAAAAATTTAAACAACGCTACTAGATCACTTGGAGGTTTATTAAATTATTTAGAAAAAATTAATCCTTCAAATTTAGATAAGGATTCTTCCGTAAAAATCTCATTAGACTTTCCACAGATTCAATTTTGTGACAACAAATTAATTATTGATTATCAAACTCAAAAAAATTTAGAAATAAAAAATACACAACGAGAAAACAATTATGTAGGTTCGCTACTATGGAGTATTGATAGAACTTATACCTGCATGGGTGCCAGGTGTTTAAGAAGATGGATAGATTCACCACTATTAAACATAAATGAAATTAATAAAAGACAAAATATAATTTCAAACTTTATTGAATCGAAAAAATTACGTTTAGATACCCAAAATTTGCTTAGAGCAATGGGGGATTTAGAGAGGCTCGCAGGAAGAGCTTGTGCAGGCCATGCAAGTCCTAGAGACTTAATTGCAATAGCGGAAGGTTTAAAAAAATTGCCTAGACTAAAATCTATCATTGAATTATTTAAATATGATCTCCCAGATTGGACAGATCAATTAAAAAATATTGATGAAGAACTCCTCGAATTAGCTGACACTATTAGTTTTAAACTAATAGAAAATCCTCCACTTAATATAAGTGAAGGAGGCATGATCCATGACGGTGTTGACAATATATTAGATGGTTTACGTAATTTAATGGATGATTACTCTGAGTGGCTCGTCAAAGAGGAATTAAAAGAAAGAAAAATTAGCAAAATTTCAAACCTAAAAATTCAATTTCATAAAAATTTTGGTTACTACATATCTATAAATAAGTCAAAAGTGAATTTAGCTCCACAACATTGGATCAAAAGACAAACACTTACTAATGAAGAAAGGTACATCACTTCAGAAATTAAAAATAAAGAAAATAAGATTTTCCAAATAAAAAGTCGAGCTTCATCAAGAGAATATGAAATTTTCTGCGAATTAAGAAATATTGTTGCTGAAAAAACAAAACAAATAAGATCTATTGCAAAATCCATTGCATCTCTTGATGCATTACTTGGATTATCAATTACTTCATTAGAGAACAATTTTATAAAACCTATATTAATACCAATTAATGATTCAGTGACAAAAAATAGGACAAAAATTATAGCGGGAAGAAACCCAATAGTTGAGCAATTATTAAATGATAAAAAGTTTATAGCGAATGATATTAATTTTGATGATAATCAGAAATTAATTATATTAACTGGTCCCAATGCAAGTGGCAAAAGTTGCTTTATAAGACAAATTGGTTTAATACAAATCCTTGCACAAATTGGTAGCTTTGTTCCTGCTAATAATGCTGAAATCAAGATTACAGATAGGATTTTTACAAGGATTGGGGCGGTTGATGATCAATCATCTGGACAATCAACATTTATGGTAGAAATGTCTGAAACTGCATCAATTCTCAATCAGGCAACTTCTAGCTCACTAGTTTTACTGGATGAGATAGGAAGAGGGACATCTACTTTTGATGGCCTTTCAATAGCTTGGTCAGTAAGTGAATATCTTGCAAAAAAAATTAAATGCAATACTATTTTTGCTACACACTATCATGAATTGAATTACTTAAAAAATTCAAATAAGAATATAGAGAATTTTCAAGTCTTAGTTGAGCAAAATAACGATCAGCTAGTTTTCAGTCATAAGATCGCAAAAGGAGGCTCAAACAAAAGCTACGGTATAGAGGCAGCTAAATTAGCAGGAGTTCCAAGAGAAGTTATAGAAAAAGCAAAATTAGTTTTAAATTCCTTAGAAGAAAATAATAAATTAAATAATAATATTGAATAGATTATAGACATTTTTATAAGATAAAACTTCTTAAATAGATTCCCTCAACAAGGCATTAACCGCAGCAGCTGCCATAGCAGCGCCTCCTCTAGTTGATTTCAAAATAATTCTAGGATGATCAGTAGCAATCAGTTTGTTTTTACTTTTTTCTACTCCTATAAATCCAACGGGCATTCCAATTATTAAACTAGGTAAATCTTTTGCATTATCCAAAATATCAATTAAATAGGTTAAAGCTGTTGGCGAACTGCCAATTACTAAGATAGGTGATTGTATTCCTGAATACTTAAAAGATAACTCCTTCCAACCCTCACTTAAGCCATATGCAGTTTTAGTTAATTTTGTGTAATTATTTTCTCCAAACCACATACTAGCGGTGAAAACTTTATTCCTAGTGGTATTTTCTGCCATGGATTTTATAGCTGCTGCAGCCATATCGGTATCAGTTAAAATCGGTGCACCATTTTTAAGAGCCTGAAGCCCCTTTTCGCATGCACCTTCACTAAACTCTATAAGATTTTGAATAGAAAAATCTCCCGAAGTATGTACTAATCTTTCTAAAACTTTTTTTTCCAAATAATTTAGATCATTGGCTACTAAATGAGATCTTATGAATTTGATACTTTCCAAAAAAATTGGATGATCTATTACCATTGAATTTAATTTGTGTTAGAAGTAATCATAGTTAATATATGATTTTTTTATTGAGCGATTATGCCAATACAAATATTATGGGGTAATGATTTAAATTCTCAAAACTCATTTATCCAAAAATTAATTGATAAAGAAGTATCCAAAGAATGGAAAGAAATAAACGTAACTAATTTAAATGGAGATGATGATGAGCAAGTAAAGAAAGCTTTTGATGAAATTCTTACACCTCCTTTTGGAGAAGGATGCAGAATAGTTACTTTAAAAAATAATCCAATTTTTACTAAAAAAAATGAAGATCTAAGAAATAAATTTGAAAAAATTCATGACAATATTCCGAAAAATAATTATTTAATTTTACAAAATACAAAAAAACCTGACACAAGACTAAAGAGTACAAAATTTTTACAACAACTTATCAAAAATAATTTTGCCAAAGAGAAATCATTTTCTTTACCAGAAATTTGGGATTATGAAGGACAAAAAAGATTTTTAGAAGATTCAGCAAATGCAATGAATATCAAAATTGATAAAAACGCAGCGGAATTAATTATAGATTCCGTTGGAAATGATAGCTTTAAATTAAGAAATGAACTAGCTAAAGCAAAAACATACCTTTCCGCATTATCATCCGATTCGAATTCACAACTTTTTCTAAAAAGTATTGATGTAAAAAAAATATTTAGTGATCATCAATCCAACATTTTCAAAATCATTGATCTTCTCTTACAAAAAAATATTAATGAAAGCCTCATTGAAATAAATTATTCCTTACAGAAAGGAGAACCTGCTTTAAGACTAAACGCAGGTTTAATTAGTCAAATAAGAATTCATGCCATTATAAAATTAGCAGTTAATTCAGAAAGCGATAATGCAGAAAAGATATGTAATCTTGCAGGAATATCTAATCCAAAAAGAACTTTTTTTATTCGAAAAAAAGTAAAAAATATATCGCAAGAATACTTAATTAATTTAATGAGCAACTTATTAGATATTGAATCATTACTAAAAAAAGGTAATAATCCTAAAAATGTTTTTACCGAGAATTTAATTAATTTAAGTTAATCAAATTATAAGTTTAATATTTTTCACTATGATTTAAATATGGCTTTACTAGTAAAAAAATTTGGCGGGACTTCTGTCGGTGATATTAA
>QCHO01000034.1 GCA_003279535.1 Prochlorococcus sp. AG-402-C22 | reverse complement strand
ATGATCTTTTTAAAGTTTATTTAGCTGAACTTCTTCTAACCACTTTTCTGCCTGTAGAAGTATCAACGCCGCTTGAATCTTTGGTTTGTGAATTAGTTTCAACATTATCAATATCACTCTTATCCATTTCTGCACAAACTCCAACTACCATTGCAGCCTGCATTTGATCCGGCAAATCTCCAATAGTCAATAAAGCCTTTAAAACCAATTGAAGTCGGGTTTGCCGATCAATTTCTGGTCTTAATTTTTTTACAGTATTCCAAAGTTCTTGGGTAACTTCTTTTAAAAGTTCTCGATCTACAGCCAAATTAAAACCTTCTTGTCTTTCTACTAATCTAACAAAAAATTGGATCTCGTAAAATAATATTCAAAAAAAGATTGTTAGTTGAAATTTTTTTATGCTAATACAAGTTGCATTTGTTGATGCAATTCATTCTTCTCTTGCGAAAGTTCATCTTTTTCAATCTTTTTAAGAGTAAAACTTCTATAAAATTTTTTTTGAATCTTTATTGGAGTATTTTCAAACTTTTCATTTTTGCTTATTAGAGAATTCCACTCTTTTGAGTTAAAGGGGGCATAAGGAGAAGATGAAATCACTTTCATATCTTAATAATACATCTGTACTAATAATAGTACTAATTTACTATAATGCAACAGCCCATCCTCTTTTTTCTTGTTTTGTAAGCGACTTTGAGATTGGATTGATTTTTCTTATATAATTTTTAGAATTTATAAGTTTCATAAATATATCATCGTATAATTCATTACTTATTAATCCCCTTTTTTAGTGTCTTAAGACTTTTATTGCTAAAAACCTTTTAGAGTAGTGAATTTGTTGAAATTAGCATTGACAAGATTTTTTTAATAATCCTTCCTATAAAAAGAATAATGAATTGATTAAAAATGCTTCTTAGTAATGAAAAAAGAATAAAAATTCAAGGAATAATTAAAAGAATTGCACAAGATAAATCAATTACATTAGAAGAGAGAATATATGTTGAGAAATTTGCACACCACAATTCGACAATTTCTCTTTGGCTGAAGAAGGCTAATAGCTTTAGGAGAAATGGTATAAAAAATGATGGCGGAGTTGATAATCTTTTACAATCATTTGGGATTGATGGGCTGAATAAAGAAAATCATTTCAATCCAAATGAAGATGATATATCCGATTGGTTTGGCGGAGCTCCTAGTTGGCTAAGAAGAAGTTAGATTCATTAATAATTCAACTTACCCAGGCTGTCTTACACAAATATATACTGACAAAAGATATAAGTACCCAAAAAATCCATGGTAATAATTTAATCGGAACTAAATATTTTTTTGAAAACGTTTCCATATAGTTTTTTCTTTTAGATTATTTCCTCCGTACCGTTTTTGAGAATAGGTTTAATTGCTCTATTTATAGATAAACAATATTTGAATACTCAAAGATATTAAATCACTTATAGTAGATAAAAAGTTAATAAACCTTGATCATAAATATCTAAGCAACTTTGTTTTCAGTTTTCATTGTAAAATCTACTATTTTTGGCTGATCATGCTCTGAATCATTCCAATATTTTATTAGTCTTTCTAATTCATCAATCCTCTTTTTCGCATTTGCAATTTTTTCAGTATTTGTCATATAAGATTTTTATCTATCCAATTAATGCATGAAAAAAAAATATTTCAATGGAAGAGTCAATCATTAGATTATAAATATTAATTTTTGGTTAATTATTTAAATATTATATAGACCTCTTGTAACTGAGTAATTATACTTAAAGAAAAAAGTAATTCATGAAGAAATTAAATTCTTTGATATTGAATAGCACTGTAAACTTCTTAGACTTCATATACTCTGGTAGAAATTTACAAAGATTTTGGGTTTTAGAAGTTATAGCTAGATCACCTTATTTTGCATTTCTTTCAGTTCTTCATTTTAAAGAATCCCTCGGAATTAAAAATGAAAAAACAATGATTTTGATGAAAGAACATTTCTTTCAAGCTATTAACGAAACTGAGCATCTTAAAGAAATGGAAAAAAGGGGAGGAGATAGATTCTGGATTGATAGGTTTTTTGCAAGACACCTTGTCCTTGTTTATTACTGGATCATGGTTTTTTATTATTTTTTATCTCCAGCTAATGCTTATGATGTCAACATAAAAATTGAAGAACATGCATTTGAAACTTATTCCAAATATTTAAAAGACAATCCAAATGATCAAAAAATAAAAGAAATCGCTCAAGATGAATTAAATCATGTTCAAGAACTTAATGAAGCTTTATCAATGCTAGCTTCAGTTTAGATTAGTGCTGAAAAATCTATTAGTAATATTGAGACCATCACCGAAGAAGATATTAATCCTAGGCTAATCATCAATGAGATATAACCTTTTTTTCTAGGTAATTTATAAAAAGATAATCCAATTACTAATGTCATTGTTAATGAGAAAAAAATTATAATTTTTTCATTTACTAAATTGAGATGTATAACTAAATTTGTTTCTTCAAAAAATTTAAGAAATTTCGATAAAACTAATTCTTCCTCTATTTTCTTGAAATAGTCAAAGCAGCTTATAAAAGAAGAACTTAATAATGATAAAGCAACAAGTGCAGTAACTGGTTTTGTTAACCTGTTAAGTGTTCTGTTAAAACTTACTAATAAAACAAAAATAGATAAAGCCGTAAAGAGAGGTATTAAAGGTATAAGAATTGTTGAATTTATGAAAGTCCCCACGAAAAAATATGCATCTAACTTAAAATTTTATATTATTTTGACGCGTTATTTAATTAAGTAAGATTTTTTAAAATCTTGAATGTAATTAGTACCTATTGCATTCTGTGTAAATTGATACCAAAATTAAATTAGAATTGATAAATAAAATGTTGGCCATTTCTGAAATTATTATTGCAAGTGCTATCTTCCTTGGAATTGTATATTGGGAAGTTAAATTCCTATACGCCAAAACTACAGTAGCAAAATAACTTTGACAAAAAACAGGTCCCTTAAGAACCTAAAAATTTAAATAAAATTTAAGATTTTAATTTGACAAAAAAAGCTCTAAATATGAGAGAATAAACACAAATATTTTTGTCCTCTAATGAGCGAAGTCCAAAATCCCAATACCAACTCAACTCAACAGCAACAGCAACAGCAACAGCAGTCCTATTCGGACAGCAAAATCAATTCTGCTGAGAGCGAGAGGATTTATCTTGAAATGCAAAAGGCTTGGCTTTAAATCTAATTAGTGTTTGAAATAATATATCTACAAATTTTTCAATTATTTTTTAATTTTGAAGTAATCAATACTTTTTTATTTTCCATACGCTTTAAATTTTAATTAACCGCTAAATAAATTTGTTGAGAAAATTAAAGCAGTTAGAAAAAATTAACGGAAGACTCGCAATGGGAGGGTTGATATATTTAGTTTTTACAAAATTAGTGTCTAACCGTTCCGACATATTAGACCAGCTTAAATCTTATTTAATATAAAATATGAATTGAAAAATCTTATCCAGGAATATTCCTCTCTATATAAGCGTCAGTTAAAGCTAAAATTAATCCCAATAATGTTGAACATATAGCAATTTCAGTTGATTCCATTTTATTTTTGAATTACCTCTAGTTTGCGAAATAATTCAAAATTCGGCAACTATACCAATAACTTACTATAGTACATATATACTATTAACTATTTATTGTGAGTTCGGCAACTCCTGAGTTTCTTTTCGTTAGGCCTGGTGATTATGTAGCAATTAAAAATGAAGAAAATTGCGAAGATATTAAGGAAAAGAATAAAAATTATTGGGTCGGTAAAGTTATCGACTGTATTGGAGGAGCTAGAAATCCAAATTCATGGACCTTATTTCAAGTAGCCAATATTGATAATGGAGAGATCTCTATAGTCAACGCCGATATTGTAGAAAAAATTTTGAAACCTTATGAAAGTTAAGCTTATGAATAATCAAACAAACCTCTTTGATTATTAAGAAAACAAAAGATAAAGTGAACAGCTTAGAGGAAATTATCCCAATTCCAAGCAGGCAAGTCCGTATACTTGATTCATTGGACAAGAAGGTAGAAGGCCTTTATACATCCTGTAAGTTTTTGATATTTCCTCAAACCCCAAGCTAGATAAAAGATAATTGGCATAAGGATTAAGATTAGAGCAATCCAATAAGATTTGGGCATCTAAATCACCAACTAACTCTCTTATTAATAGTTCAGCGAGTGGTGGAGTATCCGCTAAAAGAGGTCCGATTCTCCAACCTTGCTCATTATCCTCTAAGACACAAGGCCTTATCCTTCCAAATCCATGGCACATCCCATTATTATCGACAATTGCACTAACATTACCATGAGAATTCTTCAACCAGTCATTTAGAAAATGTGGTCTAGGACTGGGTTCTCTTTGATCATCATAAATTAAGACTGCTTCAGAGGAAATTTCATTTCCAGGGACAACTTTAAAAGAATGAAATTGATCTTTATAAAAATTTTTCAATGGCATATCTTGAGAACCATTTAATTCCCATCGAGTTGTAGTAGAAGATTTTGTAAAACCCCACTTTTCGTAATCATTCAATCTATCTGGGGCAGCCTCTAGACCAATACAATCGACATTTTTTAAATATTCGAGTGCATGCTTCCATAATCTCACTCCATATCCATTATTGCGGAATTCTTTTTTAACAATAAATAAACCTATAAAACCATATGAAGAATTATATTTAATGCACGCAATTGTACCTATAGGATTATTGTCGAGACAGGCGACCCATACTCCTTGTTTATCTGTATTTCTATAAATTGATACATCATCCATTCCAGGAGAAAAACCTTCTAACCTTGCCCAGTTTGTAACTTCTGGTATTTCATTTATAGATATTAATCTAATCGAAAATCTTTCCCTCATAGAAATATATTAACCAAGAAAAATTAAAATTTTTAAAGGCAATATTAATTAATTTGATTATTTCTTATAATTCACTCACTTTGGTTTAAGTAGCTAAAAATTTTAGTTTTTTGCAATTTATCCTCTGATATATTTAATACTATTAATAGAAATAACAATGAAAATTTCTAATAAATTTCATTCAGAAGACATCTATAAATTAAAAAATACAGTTCTCACTGGTAAAACAGAAGATCTAAAATGGCGGATCAAACATATCAATATAGTTTCTAAACTTTTGGATGAAAATAAAAAAGAGATAATAAAATCACTTTTTGTTGATCTAGGAAAATCTGAAATTGAAGGGCTTTCAGAAATCATTTTAGTGAAAGAAGAAATTTCACTTATAAAAAAGAAACTAAATTCTTGGATGCGTCCAAAAAAGATTGATACACCTTTTTATCTATTTCCATCATCCTCAAAAGTTGTTTATGAACCTCTTGGGTGTGTTTTAATTCTTGGTCCATATAATTATCCATTACTGTACGTTTTAAAGCCATTGGTAAATATTTTCTCGGCAGGAAATACTGCAGTTATAAAACCTTCAGAGAAATGTCCTGCGACCTCAAAACTTATTAAAAAACTTACTTCTAAATATTTCCATAAAGATGTCCTACTAACATTAGAGGGTGGTTATAAACAATCCATAAAACTAATTGAACAGAATTTTGACCACATATTTTTTACTGGAAGTACTAAAACTGGGAAATCCATTATGAAATTGGCTTCAAAAAATTTAACTCCATTAACTCTTGAATTAAGCGGAACAAATCCTGTAATCATTTTCAAGAATGCAAATTTAGAAATTGCTGCGAAAAGAATAGTTTGGGGCAAATTTTTTAATTCTGGTCAATCCTGC
>QCHO01000033.1 GCA_003279535.1 Prochlorococcus sp. AG-402-C22 | reverse complement strand
ACTCTATTGGCTTATTGAAATATTTTTTTGGTTAATGACAGGTTTAACTAGTATCTTACCTGTTTCATTATTGGGTCCTTTGATTTTTGTTATTGGACTTTTATTAATAGGGATTGGACAAAATAGAAGTATTAATTCTATTCAAAAAGCGCTTGTTCCAGAAAAAAATACATTTTTAGTTGATGCATTAAGAGTAAAGAGCAAATTAAATAGAGGTCCTAACATTGTTGCAATTGGTGGAGGTACAGGCTTATCTACTTTATTAAAAGGGTTAAAAAATTACAGTAGTAACATTACTGCAATCGTAACTGTATCCGATGATGGTGGAAGTAGTGGAATTCTTAGAAAACAATTAGGCGTCCAACCTCCTGGTGATATCAGAAATTGTTTGGCTGCATTATCAAACGAAGAACCTACTTTAACTAGATTATTTCAATATAGATTTTCAGGAGGAAGTGGTTTAGAGGGTCATAGTTTTGGAAATCTATTCTTGTCAGCTTTAACAACAATTACTGGCAGTTTAGAAAAAGCAGTTCAAGCTTCTAGTAAAGTTTTGGCGGTACAAGGTCAAGTTTTGCCGGCAACAAATATTGATGTTATGTTATGGGCCGAATTAGAAGATGGTGAAAAAATTTTTGGCGAAAGCAAGATCAGCAAATCTAGAAAATTAATTTCAAGGATTGGTTACCTTCCAGAAAATCCTCCTGCCCTTTCAAGTGCTCTAGAATCTATAAGAGAGGCTGATTTGATCGTACTTGGACCAGGTAGTCTATATACTTCACTATTACCTAATTTGTTAGTTCCAGAGATAGTGGATGCTTTATTGCAAAGTAATGCTCCCAAAATTTACATAAGTAATTTGATGACTCAACCTGGGGAAACAGATGGACTTGATGTCTATCAACATATCAAATCAATAGAAAAGCAATTATCAAATTTTGGAGTTAATAATAGAATTTTTAACGCAATCTTATCTCAGGTCCAATTTGAAAAGTCTCCATTAGTAGACTATTACGAAACTAGAGGGGCAGAACCTGTCAAATGTAATAAAGAAAAATTATTATCTGAAGGTTATTATGTTTTACAGGCACCATTGTATTCAAGAAGAATAACTCCAACTCTTAGACATGATCCGAGAAGGCTAGCGAGAGCAGTAATGTTCATATACCGCAAATTAAAGAAATTAAACTAATAAGCATCTTGAAGTTCATAAAAGTCAGGCTGAATATAATCTTTTCTCAATGGCCATCCTCTCCAGTCTTCAGGCATTAAGAGTCTTTTAGGATTTGGATGGTCAATAAAATTTATTCCATACATGTCATATGTTTCTCTTTCTTGCCAATCACTTCCTCTAAAGATTTTATATAAACTAGGGATTGATAAATCAGAATCTCTTTTTAAGAAGACTTTTAATCTCACTTCTTTAATTTTTTCGATCTTTTGAAAGTCATCAACAGTTATAAAATGATAGAAACTAACAAGATTTTTGCCTGGCCCTTCATCATAGCCACCTTGACATTGAAGATAGTTGAAACCGTAATTTCTTAAGGCCGATACTGCTTCATATAAATTGCTTGGTTCAACAGAAATGTTTTCTATTCCTATGTGATCATTAGCTAATGATTGATTTGGAATTCCATCTTTAGACAAAGATTGGCTTATAAACCCTTCTTTTTCTATTGAAGTATCTGAGGATTTGGCTAAACCGTCTTTTTCCATTAATCTTCTTCACTATTGATAATTTCAACTTTTTCGCTGTTTTCCTGCGACTCTGTTATTTTTTCTTTTTTGGAGGAAGGAATAACATTCGTTGAAGTCTTGTTTAGATATTCACCAGTATTTTTAGAGAAAACAAGATTCATTTCGTGATCTACTGTAATGTATCTGTGGGTTTGCTCTGTTTTTGTTCGTTCTAAAATAGATTCATTACCCACCTTTTTTCTTAATTTTATTACAGCATCAAAAATAGCTTCTGGCCTTGGTGGACATCCTGGAAGGTATAAATCAACTGGGATCAATTTATCAACCCCTCTAACAGCAGTAGTGGAATCTGCGCTGAACATTCCCCCTGTTATTGTGCAAGCACCCATGGCAATCACATATTTTGGTTCAGGCATCTGTTCATAAAGTCTTACTAAAGCTGGAGCCATCTTCATCGTTACTGTTCCTGCAACAATTATCAAATCTGCTTGCCTTGGCGAACTTCTAGGTACTAATCCAAATCTATCAAAATCAAATCTAGATCCGATTAAGGCAGCAAATTCTATAAAACAACAAGCTGTTCCATATAAGAGAGGCCATAGACTGCTTAGTCTAGCCCAATTATGAAGATCGTCTAAACTTGTCAATATAATATTTTCACTTAAATCTGTGGTAACTTGAGGTGCACCAAGAGGATTGCAAGTTCCTTCACGGATTTCTCTTATTGCTTTTGGGGATAATTGTGGATTCAATTTTTTAACTCCATTCTAAAGCACCTTTTCTCCAGGCGTATGCCAAAGCGATAACAAGTATTGCAATGAAGATTAAAGCTTCAATAAAAGCTAATAAGCCTAATCTATTGAAGGCAACAGCCCAAGGATAAAGAAATACTGTCTCAACATCAAATATAACGAAAACCAAAGCAAACATGTAATAACGAATATTAAATTGAATCCATGCTCCTCCTATAGGCTCCATTCCAGATTCATATGTAAGTTTTCTTTCCCCTGTTCTGCCTTTTGGGGCAACGATGAGATTAGTAACTAGAGCTAATACTGGTACAGCTGCTGCAATTAGAAGGAAACCTAAAAAATATTCATAGCCAGTTAATAGAAACATCTTAAAAAATTAATTTTGAATAAAAGTCGCTTAATTAAGCAAAATCTTTTAAAGTTCTTAAAGAACAATAATAAACCGTGAGTGAAAACATTCAACCTGCCTCTGAGGAAAACAAAATAGTTGACAACTTTGAGAAAGAAAAACTTTCTGAAAACTCTCCTGGAGTAAATTTTGAACAACCCTCCATTAATCTAGAACAAAATAGATTCGAATGTAGAAGCTGTGGATACATTTATGATCCGTCTGAAGGAAATAAAAAATTAAACATACCTAAAAATACCCCTTTTTCAGAGTTGGATGGAAGTACTTTCGCTTGCCCAGTTTGTCGAGCCGGTAAAAATTTTTATAAGGATATAGGTCCTAAATCTAAACCTAGTGGTTTTGAAGAGAATTTAGTTTATGGATTTGGTTTTAATAGTTTACCTCCCGGACAAAAAAATATATTGATTTTTGGAGGGTTGGCGTTTGCTGCTGCAATGTTCCTTTCTTTATACTCTTTGCATTAATATAATTAAATGAAAAATTTTTTTACCAGTTTTCCTAATCTTCTTTTATCTGTAGTACTTTGTTTTGTTTTAAGCAGTTGTTCATCTACAGGTGTAAAGATGAATGAAAGCAGCCCTTGGCAAACAATTCAGTTTGAAGATCAGGCTAATGCTTTAGATGTTGATTTTATAGATGATAATCATGGGTTTTTAGTAGGCTCAAATAGATTGATTATGGAATCAACTGATGGTGGTGAAACATGGGAAAAAAGATCATTAGATATTTCCGCTGAAGAGAACTTTCGCCTTCTCGATATTGATTTCAACGGTTCTGAAGGTTGGTTAATAGGACAACCCTCTCTCGTAATGCATACTGTCGATGAGGGTAAAAATTGGACTAGGCTTTCACTTGGGAAGTTACCAGGCCAGCCTTTCTTAGTTACCACTATTGATGATGGAATTGCTCAATTGGCGACAACCTCCGCAGCTATTTATGAAACTTCTAATAGTGGTGAAACATGGGAGGCAAAAGTATCAGACCCTTCGGAACAGGGAGGTATAAGAGATTTAAGAAGAACATCTAGCGGTGATTATGTGAGCGTAAGCAGTCTTGGAAATTTCTTCTCTACTCTTGATAGCGATAGCAATACTTGGATTGCTCACCAAAGAGCAAGTAGTAAGAGAGTGCAAAGCATTGGTTTCAATCCAGAGGGAAGTTTATGGATGCTTTCAAGAGGTGCAGAAATTAGATTTAATGAAGATTCTAATGACTTAGAAAATTGGTCAAAGCCAATTATACCTATTCTTAATGGATATAATTATTTAGACATGGGATGGGATCCAAATGGTGACATTTGGGCTGGTGGTGGTAATGGCACTTTAATAGTAAGTAAAGATCAAGGTGAAACTTGGAATTCAGATCCTCTTGCTTCTGCATTGCCTACTAACTACATAAAAATAGTTTTTCTTGATAAGGAGTCTTTAGATAATCAAAAAGGATTCATACTTGGCGAGCGTGGTTACATTCTTAAATGGAATGGCTAAATCTGTAATAACTTAAAAAAATAATAAAAAAAATCTTAATTTTGGATGAATTTAACAACTGTCTGTAACCAAGCTGTTAATTTCTTCGCGAACTTATGATTTTACACTGTAAGATCGTATGGTAAACATTTGTGATTATGGCCGCAGGTTCAACGGGTGAACGCCCATTCTTTGAAATAATCACCAGTATTAGGTACTGGATTATTCATGCAGTAACATTACCAGCTATTTTTATAGCAGGCTTCTTATTCGTATACACAGGTTTGGCTTACGACGCTTTCGGTACTCCTCGTCCGGATAGTTATTTTCAGGCATCTGAAGCAAAAGCTCCTGTTGTAACGCAAAGATTTGATGCAAAGTCTCAACTTGATTTAAGAACAAAATAACTATGTCTAACTCTCAAGCTCCAATGCAGGCTGCGGAAGTCCGCGTTTATCCTATATTTACTGTTCGTTGGCTAGCTGTTCACGCTTTAGCTATTCCATCAGTATTCTTTTTAGGTTCTATTGCTGCTATGCAATTCGTAGCCCGATAAATTTAACAATCATGCAAGTAAACGAAAATCCTAACAAAGTTCCAGTTGAACTTAATCGTACAAGCCTTTATTTAGGCTTATTATCAGTCTTTGTATTGGGAATTTTATTTTCCAGTTACTTTTTCAATTAAATTAAAATTATGAGTAAATTAAAAGGACCTGATGGAAGAATTCCAGATAGACTTCCCGACGGTAGACCAGCAGTTGCATGGGAAAGAAGATGGACTGAAGGAACTCTTCCTTTATGGCTTGTTGCTACAGCAGGTGGAATTGCAGTTATCTTCGTTTTAGGAATATTCTTCTATGGCTCATACCAAGGAGTTGGAGCTGGAGGTTAACATACCCTTTTCCTCGAGCTTATAACCACTTATCTCTGATCAACCTAATAAGAATCTGTAAATATCCTTAGTTTCTCTTTGGCAGTGCTTGAGATATTTTCTTTTTTGGTTATCAATCCATCTTTTAATGAAAAATGAGACTTACTTTTTGGTCTTTCTTTTTCAATTAATTTAGCGACTTCAAAAATTATTTTATTAGCCACTTCAGTATTCGATCTAAGATTATCCAAAACCATCTCTACAGAAACTTCTTGATGAGTTTGATGCCAGCAATCATAATCAGTAACCATTGACAATGAGGAGTAAGCTATTTCAGCTTCTTTAGCTAATCTTGCTTCTGTGTGGTTTGTCATTCCTATTATTGAACATCCCCAACTTCTATATAAATTAGATTCTGCTCTAGTTGAAAAAGCGGGACCTTCCATGGCTAGATAAGTACCCCCTCTATGTAATTGTCTACCACCAGGAATATTTTTTTCTCCGATTTCAGTTAATATTCGGCACAAATTTGTGCAGAAGGGATCTCCCATAGTTACGTGTGCTACAGCTCCCTCATTAAAGAACGTTGCTGGTCTATTTTTTGTTCTGTCTATAAATTGATCTGGCACCACTATATCAAGTGGCCTTATCTGTTCTTGTAATGAACCTACTGCTGAAGGAGCAATAATCCATCTTACTCCTATTGATCTTAGAGCCCAAATATTTGCTTTGTAAGGAATTTCAGAAGGATTTAATCTATGTGTTCTGCCATGTCTTGGAATGAATGCTATCTCTAGATTTCCAAGACTATATACTCTTATTGAATCAGAAGGTTTACCATAGGGAGTATTGATTTCTAGTTCTCTTAAGTACTCTATTTGATCCATTGAATAAAATCCAC
>QCHO01000032.1 GCA_003279535.1 Prochlorococcus sp. AG-402-C22 | reverse complement strand
AGAAAGATATTTATAAATCAGCGATAAATGCAGATGCGATAATCATTATTACTGAGTGGCAGGAATATAGAGAATTAAATTGGCAAAAATTGTCAAGTCTCATGAGAAAACCAGCTTGGATATTTGATACTAGGAAGATAGTTCCCAAAGATAATTTGATTGAACTTGGAATTAATTTTTGGCAAGTTGGAAGTCCAAATATATAAAATATAGTAAAAATTTATTTATGGTTGAACGCTTCCTGCAGGATTCGAACCTGCGGCCCACTGCTTAGAAGGCAGTTGCTCTATCCAGCTGAGCTAAGGAAGCTGGGGGCTTTTGGGAGATTTGGTCACTGGGCTGGTCACTCAGATAACAAATCGGTTAAAAACCAGAAATAAATCACACTTTTAACAGATCGATTAATAACCTTTCTATTTTATATCAGCCCTGCACCACCTAACCAGTAAATCTTTAAAAATAAATACTCTATATATAATTATTTTTTAATTTGTTTAAATAATATTCTTTTGTTGGAAAATTTCCTAAAATTATATTTAAATATTTTTTTTTAAATTTGGCTAAGAGACTTACTGAAAAACAAAAAGAAGAAATAAAAATTAATTTTTTAGATAATCAATCTGTTGAGTTTTTATCTGAAAAGTTTAACTGTACTAAAACGACGATAATAAGGAATTTAAAAAAAAGCCTTGGAGAAAAAAAATATAAAGAAATACTCAATAGATTCAATGTAACATTGGATATAGAAGGTAAAAAATTCCTTGAAAATGATAATCAACAAACTAATGAGAAAAATAAAATAAATAAACCTGATGATACTTCAATATCAATAGGTTTATCAAATGAAGATAAAATTAATACTTTTGAGTCGTTCATAGAAATAACTCCTTTGGATCATGACTTTGAAGCGGTTTCTCAGAAAGATATTTCTTCGATACCTCTCTCAGAGGTAAAACTACCTAATATGGTTTTTTTAATTGTCAAAAAAGAAATTGAACTAGAAACTAAGTATTTAAAAGATTATCCTGAATGGCAATTTTTACCTCAAAATGATTTGCAAAGAAAAACTATAGAAATATATTTTGACTTGAAGACCGCAAAACGTATTTGTAATAAAGACCAGAAAGTAATAAAAGTCCCTAACACTGATGTATTTAGAATTGTTGCTCCGATATTGATGTCACGTGGAATATCTAGAATAGTTACTGCTGAAAATTTGATTTCTATTTAACTATCAACCTTTTTGCTATTAAAAAAATTAGGTAAAAAGCTTCCTGTTATTGAACCTGTTATGAAACTTACTCCAACTATAAAGCTAATTGGTAAGGCTATAGTTTCTTTTTTAAACAAGTTAACCTTCCTTTTACTTGAGCTATTTTGGATTCCAATTATCAATAATAAAAACAAACAAGAATTGAAGGTAATTGAAAAAATTAACTTTTTAAATGCTTCAGACATATCCTACATTACTTAATATATTTCTAATATAGATTATAAATTATGTTTTTTGGAATACCATTTTTTTTAGCTAAGTATTTAGACGCCGATGATAAATTTAAACCTGCATTAATTAATTCATTAAGTTCATTCTTTAAAATTATTAGATTTATGTCCTGATTTTTTGAATGGTTTATACCTCTAATCAATACTGTTATCTCTCCAATAATTTCTTTATCTTTTATATTTTCTATAACTTCATTAATGTTATTGCCCATATGCTCCTCAAACTTTTTAGTTAATTCGCGATAAAGTTGAATTTCTCTATCCCCTCCGCAAAAATTTTTTAGTTCTATTAAGAATTTATTAATTCTATGAGGTGATTCATAAATTATAGTAGTTTTCGTATTTTTGCTGATATCAAAAAGGATTTTATTTCTTTCACTTTGTTTCTTTGGTAGAAAACCCTCAAAGATAAATTTTGATGATTCTAGTCCACTAGAAACTAAAGCGGTGAGAGCTGCGCAAGGGCCTGGGATACAAATAGTTTTTAATTTATTTAATTTTACTTCTTTGACAAGATTTTCTCCTGGATCGCAAATGCTTGGCATCCCTGCATCACTCACTAGAGCAATTGAGTCACCTTTCTTGAGTTGATTTATTATTATTGGAATTTTTTTTATTGAGTTGTGCATATTAAAACTAATAAGATTATTTTTTATTGAATATTTATTCATTATTTTTTGTGTCTGTCTAGTATCTTCACAAGCTACTAGTGAAACATTTTTTAGAGTATTCAAAGCTCTTAAAGAAATATCATATAAATTGCCAATAGGAGTTCCTACTATATATAAAATCCCGCTTTCAGGTTTTTGGTCTATATGAGAAAATAAAGAATCGATATTCATTTATGTGACTAAATTACCTTTTGGTTTAGATATTAATAATCTTATCGGTGATTTGAGGATTTTAAGCTGGGAAGCAGCAGATATATTGATTTATTATTCTAATCTCATCAGAAATCCAAAAGAAAAGGCTAACATTATTCAAAATCAAACCCCTGAGGATCCTGTAACTTTTGCTGATTTAAAAGTTAATGAAATGATCATAAATGGAATAAATAAAAATTACAAAAATATTGGTTGGGATATTTTAAGCGAAGAGAATGTAAAGGATGGGTTAAGTTATTTTGAAGCAAAATCTGATTGGTGTTGGGTTTTAGATCCTTTAGATGGTACAAAGGATTTTATCCAAGGAACGGGTAATTATGCGATGCATTTGGCATTGAATTATAAACAAAAACCATTAATTGGAGTTGTTCTTATCCCTGAGAAGAATCAATTATGGATCTCTAATGGAAGAAAAAGTTGGTGCGAATCAAGAGATGGAACTTACTTAAAAACTAATCTTCTGCAAAATAAGAGGAGAATTGATGATATGACTATTGTTACAAGTAAAAATCATAGGAATCAAACTCTAAAAAAGGTAATTGAAAAATTAAACTTTAAAGACCAAATTGTTATGGGAAGTGTTGGGTGTAAAATTGCTTCAATTTTAAGAGGAGAGAGTAATATCTATATTTGTTTGAGCCTACCAGGTAAGAGTTCACCTAAAGACTGGGACTTTGCTGCGCCAGAAGCTATCTTAAAAACTGCGGGCGGTTCTCTGACCAATCTAAATAATGATGAATTATCCTATGGAGGCTCAAATTTTGAGCAAGGTGGAATAATAGTCGCTACAAGTGATAAATTTTCTCATAAAAGTATATGCTCAGAAATAATGCAAGTTATAAGAAAATTTGATTTATATCCTTTTGATTAATTAAGAGGTGCGACGGGTGTTGGAGTTGGTTCAGGATAGGACATCCCATTATTCTGACCAACACCTCTAAGGGTTAAATTAATCCTACCTCTACTATCAATTTCCCGAACTCTTACTGTTACCTCATCACCTTGCCTAACAACGTCCTCTACCCTCTCGACTCTAGCCTCTGATAATTGTGATATGTGAACCATACCCTCTTTACCAGGTAGTATTTCAACGAAAGCTCCTATAGGAATAATTCTAGTAACTACTCCTGTAAAGATCTCACCTTCGTGAACCTTTCTTGTTAGGCCTTCTATTATCTTCTGAGCTTCCTCTGCAGCTGCTCCATCATGGGAGGCTATAGTAACAATTCCCCCATCTTCAATATCAATTTTGGTGTTTGTCCTTTCTGTAATACCTTTGATAGTTCTACCACCTGGACCGATCACAGTACCTATAAGTTCAGGATCAATTCTGAAACTTAAAAGTCTTGGGGCATGAGGAGATAATGATTCTTTAGGTTTCTCAATTGCTTCTTGCATTTTTTCCAATATATGTATTCTTGCGGGACGAGCTTTTTTTATGGCATCGGAAATTACAGAAACGGGTAATCCTGTAATTTTCATATCCATTTGCAATGCTGTTATTCCTTTTTCAGTTCCCGCAACTTTGAAGTCCATATCTCCAAGGAAATCTTCAATTCCTTGAATATCTGTAAGAATTCTAATCTCTTTGCCTTCTTTAATTAGGCCCATTGCAGTTCCGCTTACAGGGGCTTTTAAAGGAACACCAGCATCAAGTAAAGAGAGCGTACTTCCACAAACAGATCCCATTGATGTAGATCCATTAGAACTTAAAACCTCACTTACTACTCTTAGTACGTAAGGGAATGTTTCTTTCCCTGGTAAAACAGGTATTATGGCTCTTTCAGCTAGGGCTCCATGACCAATTTCTCTCCTTCCAGGAGTTCTCATTGGCCGGGTCTCACCAACTGAATAGGGAGGAAAGTTATAGTGGTGTAAATAAGTCTTTTCAGTACTTGGATTAAGATCATCCATCTCTTGAGCATCACTAGGAGTACCAAGGGTAGTTGTTGATAATACTTGCGTTAAACCTCTTTGAAATAAAGCTGAACCGTGAACTCTTTTTGGGAGTATTCCTGCAGCAGCTGATATTTTTCTAACTTCGTCTAGATCTCTACCATCAACCCTTTTCCCATCATTAATGATTTGTGATCTCATTAATTTCTTGGTTAATTTTTTAAAATCAGAATGTATTAATTTATCATTTTCTGCAGTGAGTAATTTCACTTGATTATCATCCTTGAGAGAATCTATTTTGTTTTGAACATCTACTTTTACTTTCTCAAGTTCTAAATCTCTTTCTTCTTTTGACTGATCAAATTTCTTTAAGATTAAATCAATAGGCTTAGAGCAATTTTTCTCTAGATAACTTATTAATGTGTTATCTTGCTCAGGATCTTCAGGTTTTGCTTGCTTGATCCCTAATTCTTCGAGAAGGTTTTCTTGAGATTTAATTAATTCAGTAACTGCTTCATAACCAAAATCTATAGCTTCAATAGTGTCTTGTTCAGAAAGTTGGTTGGCACCAGCCTCAATCATTACAATGCCTTCGTTTGACCCTGCGACAACTATATCAAGATCACCCTTTTCTATTTCTCGGTAACTTGGATTAAGGATAAAATCATCTCCTAAAAGTCCAACTCTTACTGCGGCCATTGGCCCGTAGAAAGGTATCTCTCCCAATAGTGTTGCTATTGATGCTCCAGTCACAGCAAGAACATCTGCAGGCACCCTTTCATCAAGAGAAAGACAAGAAGCTACAATTTGGATCTCATCTCTCATCCAACTAGGGAAAAGTGGTCTCATAGGCCTATCAATTAATCTTGCTATTAATGTGGCTCTTTCTGGAGGACGCCCCTCTCTTCTCATGAATCCACCGGGTATCCTGCCTGCAGCATATAGTTTTTCCTCATAGTCGCAAATTAGAGGTAAAAAGTCTGAAGCTTCTTTTTTTGTTGTTTTTGTTGCAGTAACTAATAAGGAGGTGTCTCCACATTCAATCAATACTGATCCATTTGCCTGAGGAGCATATAGTCCTGTAGTTAGTCGTATCTCTCGTCCGTCAAACGTGATCGACTTATTTTGTCCTTCCACTTTTTAAATTATGAATTCGTATACATAATTTATTCTTACATCTAATAGGGACATATTGAGTATTTATTTAAATATGATTTAATTTTTCTTTGGAGTAAAACATTAAAATTATCTGCAAGTCCTTGTCATTGCTTAACTTTAGAAAATCAAGTAATGGAATTCTAATAATGATAATTTATTACCAACTTGATTTTACAACACCTGGTAATTCACCATTATGAGCTCTTTGTCTTAGTTGGTTTCTACATAATCCAAAATCTCTATAAACTCCTCTGGGCTTGCCAGTTGCCCAACATCTATTCCTAACTCTGTTTGGAGCTGAGTTTCTTGGTAATCCTTGGATCTTTCTATGAATTTCTAATCTTTCCATAGGACCTTTTGCGGCATTAAACTCATCTAATAATGATTTTCTTTTTGCAGCGTACTTCTTTACTAGCTTTTTGCGTTTAACCTCTCTAGCAATCATGGACTTTTTAGCCATTTCACATAATTTTATACTTTTTACTATATTAACAGCTTGAATAACTTTTTTTAAAATTTATTTATTGGTTTAATAATCTTTGTACTATTAGAAGCTGACTAGTATCCCTAATAATAAGGAGCACACTTAGTCCAACCAGAAGAAAAAAACTGGATTGAGTAACAACCATTTGTATCTTAACTGGGACAGGTTTCCCCCTAAACCCCTCAATTAAAGTGAAAACAAGTTGCCCACCATCTAATAATGGCAAAGGTAATGAATTGAGGACTGCTAAATTAATAGAAATTAAAGCAGCAAATAATAATATCCCTGTTCCGCCTTGTTGGGAAAGTTGAGCACCAATTTCAACAATTTTGACTGGTCCACTTAATTGTTGAGCTGTTGATGAGAAATTTGTTATCAATCCTTTATAACCTT
>QCHO01000031.1 GCA_003279535.1 Prochlorococcus sp. AG-402-C22 | reverse complement strand
ATTTTCAATTTCACTTATTAGGATTTTTTCTGAAAGATCACCATTAAGCCAATCGCCATTTTTGTTTATGTAAAAGGCTTTAATAGTAAAGCGTTGTTTGTTTATTTCTGAATTAAAAGCTTTAAAAACTGTTTTTGCAGAGGATATCGATACTTCATGTTCATTGGAATGCCCACCAAATATTAACCCAATACATTTTTTCTTTCCTCCGATCATTTAGAAAGTAATTATAAGTAAAGTTCGCCTGTTAAAGAAAAAGGCCTTGCTTCATTTATCCTGACATCTATCTCGTCTCCTAATGAAAAATTAAAGTTAATGTTTTTGGGGATCTCTACGAAAGTTAATCTATTTGACCTAGTTCTACCCATAATTTGCGAGGAATTTTTTGGATTTAAACCCTCAATTAAAATACTTTCGATATTATTGAGGTACCTTTGATTTCTTCTCCTAGCAGTTTTCTCGACCAAATCATTAATTTCCTTTAATCTAGCTTTTTTTACTTCTTCCGAAAGTTGATTCGACCAAACTGCTGCGGGCGTATTTGGTCTTGGAGAATATGCTGCTGTATTAACTTGATCAAAGCCAATATCTGATATTAGCTTTAATGTATCTTGATATTGTTGTTCAGTTTCTCCTGGGAAAGCAACTATTGCATCAGCAGTGATTGATGCATCTGGCATTAATGATCTTATATTCTCGATAATATTTTTATACTTTTTGATAGTGTAACCTCTGGACATTTGCTTTAAGATTTCATCATTTCCACTTTGGAAGGGAATATGGAAATGTTCACAGACTTTATCAAGTTCAAAACAAGCTTTAATTAATCTTTTTGAAAAATATCTTGGATGACTAGTAGCAAATCTTATTCTACGAATTCCTTGAACATCATGAATATAATATAAAAGATCAGTTAGAGTATTTTCTTTTCTCCCCTCTTTTGTAGTTCCTGGAAGATCTCTACCATAAGCATCAATATTCTGACCCAAAAGAGTAATTTCTTTAAAATTATTATCAGCTAATTTTTGAATCTCACTTTTTATCGCATTTGGATATCTTGATTGCTCTTTCCCTCTGACAGAGGGAACTACACAATATGAACATCTTTCATTACATCCATAAATGATATTAACCCAGCCACAAGTAGAGCTTTCTCTTCTGGCACTTGTTATATCTTCAGAAATGAAGGTTTCTTCTGTGGCAGCAACTTGATTTCCTAAATCAACTTTCCCCAAAAGATTCTGAAGGTTATTCACGTGTTGAGGCCCCATTACTAAATCAAGTTCTGGGACTCTTCTTAGTAATGACTCTCCTTCTTGCTGAGCAAGACAACCTGCCACAACAAGTTTTAGGGTAGGTGTTTTGTGCTTTCTTTTTGCTTGTCTTCCTAAGAAGCTATAAACTTTTTGCTCTGCATTATCTCTAATGGTGCATGTATTGTATAAGACCAAATCGGCATTTAATTCATTATCTGCTCTGGTATATCCCATTTTCTCTAATGTCCCAGCCATTCTCTCAGAATCAGCCTTGTTCATTTGGCATCCAAATGTGGTTATCCAATAACTACTGCCTGTAGTTGAATTCTTTTGAAACTTTTTTTCGTCTGATTTTGTTTTTGTTAGCACTTTGCTAGGAATTTTTTATGATTCTTTAATTCAAAATTACAAGTTAAATAATTTTGCTGCAATTTTTTTAAGGGCGAGCGAGGGGATTCGAACCCCCGAATAGCGGCGCCACAAGCCGCTGCCTTAACCACTTGGCGACGCCCGCCTCACATTTATAAATTTAACAACTCAAGGGTAATTTTTCATAGTTATTTTTATCTTTTAGCGAAATTTGAATTATTTACAAATTCAGTAAAGTTTTTTTATGTTTTAAAATAAAAGAAAATTTAAAAATTTGAGTAATTCCGGTACGGCTGAGGTTCTCATCCCCAGAAGCCTTTTTTTAATAGAAGATGTTGATAACCTCATTATTGATGTGGAGGATTTATGTTCAGTTTCCATCAGTTGGGAGGATGGATTTGTTTCTGATTTAAAGCCTTTAAAAAATAAAGTTACAAAACCAAAAAATATTTTATTCCCAAGATTTGTTGAAACGCATTCGCATTTTGATAAATCTTTTACATGGGCAGATTTTCCTAACCTGGAATCAAACTATGGAGGAGCTTTATCAGTAAATCTTGAAGAACATAAAACTAGAACTTCAGATAAGGTTCTTGAGAGAGTTGAGAAATCATTAAAACTCGCCATAAAAAATGGATACCGAGCTATTAGAAGTCATATTGATACATACAACAGTCAATCGATTGATATTTGGATTGAACTTTTTAAATTACAAAAACAATTTTCATCTGAGTTGATATTGCAATTCGTTGCTCTAGCCCCATTAGAATTCTGGGATACTCCTAATGGAGAGGAATTAGCAAAAATATTTTCATCTCATGGAGGTATTTTAGGGGGTGTTGTTGTTCCACCTTTTAATAAAAAAGGCACAAGTAAATTTCTCACAAAGATGCTTCTTCTCGCGAGTAAATATAAATTAGAAATTGACTTGCATATAGATGAATCAATTATTGAGCCTGGAGCAGGAATAAAAGTATTATTAGAGACAATCGAAAATTTAAAAATTAATAGTATTCCGATTACTTGTAGTCATTTAAGTAGTCTTATTTCTTTAAGTCATAGAGAAATTTTAAGTTTAGGAGAAAAAATGGCTGAGAAAAATATTAAAGTTATTGCTTTACCCCTAACAAATTTTTGGCTGCTCAATCGAGACAATAAAACTACCTCATTAAAAAGACCAGTTGCACCAATAAAGCAATTACAAAAATCGCATGTGGATGTATCTCTAGGTAGTGATAACGTTCAAGATCCTTGGTACCCATTTGGTAATTTTGACCCTTTTTATATGTTGTCTTGCTCGATACCTATGCTTCAATTAAATCCTTGGGAGAGAATGACTCTATCTTCTATTTTTTTAGCACCAAGCCGATTATTAAACTTAAAATGGGATGGTTTAATTAAAAAGGGTTGCCCTGCTGACTTTGTAATTTTAGAGGCAGAAAGATGGGCAGATATTTTTTCGAGCACTTTAAAAAGAAAAGTATTTATAAAAGGCGATTTACATTGCTAATCGACTAATTTATATACAAAACAAAAAAAATTATTAATGACATTAAATAATATTAAATTTTTAGACAAATTTAAGGAAGTTAAAAACTTAGAGATTATTGAAAGCCAATCTGACTTAAAAAGACTCTCAAAAGATTTTTATAACTACTCTCCAATCCTTACTGAAAAATTAGGAGGATGTATCGCTGATTTGGTAGTAAGACCTTTTGATCATAATGCGGTAAAGAAAGTAGCAGAAATTTGTTGGGAATTTTCTATCCCACTTACTTTAAGAGGTTCAGGTACAGGTAATTATGGACAAGCGGTCCCTTTGTTTAATGGAGTTGTGATGCAGATGACTCACTTTAATAAATTAGAAGAATTTGATCCTGATACAGGGTTTGTGAAAGTACAGTCTGGATGTGTCATGGGAGATTTGAATAAACAATTAGAGCAATATGGGAGGGAATTAAGGTTGCTTCCTAGTACTTGGAAAACCGCTACAATTGGAGGATTTATTGCAGGTGGCTCAGGAGGTATTGGATCGATTAGGTGGGGATTTTTAAGAGATCCTGGAAATCTAATAGGTTTAGAGGCGGTGACGATAGATGAAAAACCTGTATTATTAAAATTTGACGCTGAAGAATCCGAACCTTTAAATCATGCTTATGGGACTAATGGAATAATTACTTCTTTATTACTTTCTACTGATATCAAACGTAAGTGGTATTCAATAGTTATCGACTGTATAGAATTTGAAAAAACAGTAGAAATATTAAAAACTCTTACTAGCGCCGCAATTGATCTGAAGCTGGGAGCAATTCTTGAAGAAGAAATTGCAGATCAAATGCCAACATGGTTTAAAAGTAAATCTAGGAGTCACAAGATATTAGTTCAATCTACTCTTGGAGGAATTAAAACAATAGAGCTGATTTGTAAAAAATTCAAAGTTGAATCTACCCTCCTTGGGCAAGAAGAAAAACTCGTCAATGGAATTTCTGAAGTCGTATGGAATCATACAACTCTTCATATGAGATCTAGGGATAAAAATTGGACATATTTACAGATGCTTTTGCCACTGAATAATGAACTAGAATTAATTAATTTTTTGAGAAAAAAATGGGGTAAAAAAGTTCTTTGGCATTTGGAGGCAGTTTCTCAGCAAGGATCACCACGATTAGCGGCTTTGCCAGTATTAAAGTGGACTGGGGTAGAAGAATTAAATGAAATAATGGAAGATTGTAAGAAACTTGGTGCGTTTATTTTTAATCCCCATGTTTTAACTGTCGAGGGCGGAGGTCTCGGAGTAGTAGACGCAGATCAAGTAAAAGCGAAATTAAAATTAGATCCTAAAGGGCTATTAAATCCAGGAAAATTAGAGGGTTGGGAAATAAAGGAACAATTTAATATTTAGCATTTTTGTTTATTTGCAAATTTAATAAATTCAGCAACTAAAAAAATGGAGCCTGTTAATACAGGGTGATTAGGTGGCCATTTTTCTAGGGAAAATAAATACTCAATGGCAAGTTCAAATGTTTTAAATTCAACTATATTTTGAAAGTCAATTTCTTTGATCTGAGAGAGATCTTTTAATTGCCAACTAGGTTGGTTTGGAACTGGAACAAGTAATAAGTGATCATTTTTTTTTAGAAGTGTTTTTAATATTGCGTACATATCTTTTTGTCTTTGTACACCTAAAATCCAAAAGATTCCTTTTTCTTCATTCTCCCAATTGCTTCGCTCATTAGAGAGTGCTTTTGCAGCAGGATAATTATGCGCACAATCCACAAGAATTTTTTTGTTTAAATAATTTATTATTTCTAGCCTTCCGTTCCAAGTTGTCTTTTTAAGACCTTCAGATATATATTTTTCTTCAATATTAAATCCCAAATTATTAAGCGCTTCAATTGCTCCAACGGCGACTGAAGCATTTTGCTTTTGGAAAATTCCTTTTAATCCAAGCTCATATCTATTTGAAACTGAATTTTTCCAGATAATTTCTGCTCCAACCTCATCAACTTTTTTGTTTATTAAATTTTCAACTTGACTATTTTGCTTACATGAGATGACAATTGAGTTTTTTTCAATAACTGCTAATTTTTCCTTGGCAATTTTTTCAATCGTATCTCCAAGAAATTCTTTATGGTCTAAGCCAATATTCCCAATAGCAATTATTGGTCTAGATTTATGGGCTGTTGTGGCGTCTAATCGTCCTCCTAAGCCAGCTTCAAGAATGAGCAATTCAACTTTTTTATTGTCAAAAAAATTTAGTGCGCAGCAAATAATTTTTTCAAAAGGTGTTAATTCATATTTTGAAAATTTTTTTTCTATTAAACAATAGATTTTTTCAAAATCAGTTTTGTTAATATTTTTTTTATTAACTCTAATCCTCTCACATACATCAAAAAGATGAGGGGATGTAGTTACACCAAAATTTTTTTTAGCTTCAAAAAGTATACTTTCTAAATATGCCGCGATTGATCCTTTCCCATTGGTTCCAATAATTTGTATTGCAGGAATATTGTTGCAAGGATTACCAAGTTTTTGAAGTGCTTTTTTAATTCTTGATAAATCTAACTTGATATTATCCCTTTCATATTTGGGTGATAATAATTCAACAATTTTTAAATTTGCATTTTTCAAAATTTAAATTGTTATAACTCTTTAAAAATTGAATTTAGCTTATCCAAAAGAATATTAATTTCTCTTCGAGATATAACTAACGGTGGGACAATCCTAACAACGTTTCCTCCTGCAGGAACTACAAGTAATCCTTTCTCAAAAGCTTTTAATGTAATTTTTTTTGCATCAGCATAATCATCATTGATAACAAGACCTTGTATTAAACCTAAACCTCTTTTGCCGATAATAATATTTGGAAATTTTTTTGATAATTCTTCAAATCCTGCGCCTAATTGTTCCCCTCTTAGATAAACATTATTGATAAGATTTCTTCTATTTATTTCTTCCAATACAGTTAATGCAGCTTTACAGGCGAATGGGTTCCCTCCAAAAGTGCTTGCATGATCTCCTTGAGAAAAAATGTTAGCTTTTTCTTTTACCAATAATGCTCCAATTGCATGACCTCCTCCTAATCCTTTAGCGAGGGTGAATCCATCAGGTTCAATTCCTAAATTCTCATAACCCCACATTTTTCCGGTTCGACCTACTCCACTTTGGACCTCATCTAAAATGAGAAGAGAATTATAATTATTACAAATATCTCTTAGGCTTTTAAAAAAATTTTTACTTCCAGGAATTACGCCACCTTCTCCTTGTATTGGTTCAACTAAT
>QCHO01000030.1 GCA_003279535.1 Prochlorococcus sp. AG-402-C22 | reverse complement strand
TAACTCACCACGTAACCTTGTACTGAAACTCTTTACAAGTAATACAACCCCTGCAGAGGCAGATGTTCCCTCCGCAACAGCGTACTTTGAACCATATATTGACGGTAACGTTAATGGTTACGGTACTACTGCAAATACTGGTTACCCCGTCTGTGTGAACAACAGAGGAGACCAAGACTATAACCAGCAGTATGGTATTCTGCTGAACGGATCACGTTGGGTTATTAAGAACGTTGGTAGTGGTACAACTGCTACATACCCAGAACAAACATTTACTTTCACAGGGCCTGCTGGTAACATTTACGGTTACTATGTTACTCGTGCAAATAACATGCCTGTCGCAGTACAGGGTGTTGTACACGGTTCTAGTGTTGGTATCGGAACTACTGTCACCAAGGGTAATAATACTGACCCATGTATCGGTATTGTTGGAAACTCTTACCTCACAATTGACCCACAGGTTAGTATCGATGATCTAACTCTCGGACAATACGTTGCTGGTAATGCTGGTATTGCAACTGGAACACGAGTTATAGGTATTGACCGAAGTTTACGAACTATCTACCTCGATAAGGCACTGGTTGATAACATTCAGGTTGCTACTGACCCATCAGTTACATTCAGTTTCGGTAAAATCGCTGTTGCTAACCACGGACTTAAGGCTGGAGACATCCTTTACGTTGCTGCTGGTGCTGGTAACACAACACTTGAGTCTAATGTTTACACAGTCTTCAATGTACCTAATGCAGATGAGTTTGTAACAACTCCATCTCTAACTGCTACATCGAACGGTGTACTCGGTCTGAACACTGCTACACTATACTCCAGTATAATGTACGCTGAAAGGTTCACAAACGGCCCTTACAACATTCAGAACAACGGTGACCAAATTAAGATTACTCTAAACGTCGCACTCGACTAATAGAAACGCTAAATATCAATATGTGGGGTTTGCTTTATAATCAAAGCAGACCCTTTTTAATTATCGGGGGCTAAATTTTGACCGTATTTGTCTACGACAATACGAAGATAGATGTATTCGAGACGTTTGATGGTGGAGATATCACCGTAGCGTCTACGGAGAATATTGACTATGGCGATATAAATCAGACTGCGATAATTGAAAGAGATGCAAATTATTTCAATATACATGACTGGGGTAGATTAATATACGCTGATGATATTGTTCCATTCGGCCCAATAAAAGTAGTAGATGGAAGGGATGAGTTCGGTAGATCTAGATCTCAGGTCATCTTCCCAGCAGATAACACAGTATTATACGACGTAGGTGCTGCGGCACTAACCAGCCCTGTTAGAACTTGGGTTGGTACAGGTACTATACAGGAAATTGGTTCAGGTCTCGAAAGACTGGTTATACCAGATCTCGGAGCGGCTGGGCCAGTCATCTTCACCACTTCTGGTGTTGTTGATGAGTCATATAGTAAAGCAACCTATAATGGTTCTGGTGCGATTGCCAAGTCAGGGCTATCTGTAACAGATCTAGATCAGGTATATCCTTGGAATGGATCAGGTACATTAACGGTATCTGGTGGAACTACAACTCCATACCAAGACGCATATAACCCAGTAATTAAGAACGCTGCCAAGATTAAGGGCGGTTACGGAAGACAATATAAGAACGAAAGAGTAATATACGATTATGCTCGTGACCCAGATGATAAGTGGGATGTAGAGAATAATGGTGTATTAGTCATAAGAGAAGGTTCATCCTTCGATGACAAACTAATAACATTTGACGAGACGATCATTGATCCTCTCGGTAAGGAAAGATCGTTCTCTGATGCTGACGCATTAGAATACGCAGATTACGGAAATATAACTGATAGTGTAACTTCCTCGGAAGACCGTGGAATTATACCAAGGAAATTTGGTGGTCAGATATCTCTACATGAGTATCAGGCTTACGGAATTAGTGCTGCTGAATCTAGACCATTCCATTACTCTGGTTCTGGTTCTCTATTCAAGTATGCAGAGTCAGAACTTACATTCAAACCACATTACCGTGGTTCTGGTACTATTACTGCATCTGGAACCAACTGGTTCAGTCAGGCTCCACAAAGTACCTTCTTCGGACTTGAAGGTAAGGCAGAAATCAGTGGATCTGCTGATGAGTCATTTGTTCCTTCAACTCCAGCACGCACTGTACTATTCGATATTGGTGGTACAAGTGCAGAATCTACTGTTGCTCAAACACCAGATAGGAAAGTTACAGTCAGACTTACTGGATCTGTATCTGGTATTGCTATTGTTACGGGTAGTGGTGATAAGTCAGGTACAGTACTCTTCGATGTTGGTGGTGGGGCAACCAAGGTTGCTACTGCGAAGGCAGACGGCAATATAAACCTCTTCGATATAGTTGGAGGAATGACACAGAATGTTCCTGTGTTCACTCCTTCTTGGTTCTCTCCTTTGGGGAACCTCAAGACAGAGGAAGTCGATTGGGGTCTATGTGTTGCAACTCCAACTCAGACTCCAGAGGATTGGGGCCCAATTCTCACGAACGACGAGACTATTCCGAAGGAAGCCGAGAACTGGGGATTCCTACTTCCAGAATTCAATTGGATGCAACTTGGAGGAGAACATTATCCAAGTCTGGATTCCTTCTCCGAGGGAGATACCTCACTATCCATACAGACTCTTGGAACTACAGGAATTGCCACATTCCTACTTTCAGAGGATCTCGATGTTGCATCTGCGATTCAGTACGAGTCTTCTGGAAAATCTGGTATTGCTACACACAATGCTGGTATATTCATATCTGGAGAACTCTGGTTATCACAGGCTCCACAACACACTGTATTCGGTGAAGAAGGTAAGTTTACCTTCAGTAGTACTGGTAGCGAATCTATCACTCCTTGGATTCCTGAAGGTAGTGGTAGTCTCTTTGCAATGGGTGGATCTGCAGAGTCCAGTACCAAGGCATACCTACAAGGAGATTACTCCTATCTTGGTGGTACTGCTGGTCAGGTCTTCAGTCCTCACATTGATAATACGGTTGAGATTACTCTTAGAACAGGAAGAGAAGAAGGTCAGACATATGCAAGAATTGTTGATACTCCAGAGGATGCGTTTGGTGGAGATATTAATGTTCGTGGTGGTGCTATTAAGGTCACCAATACTGACTCCTACAATGAGTCTTCCATCTTCTATGGTGAAGAAGATGAGAACTGGGGTATTCTCGATTCCGATGTTAGTTACGGATTTGGTCTTAATGAACTTGGTACTGCTTCTGGTACTGAGACATTTGACGATGAGAGTGATACCTACGACCAAGATATCACATTCTCTAATGGAGGTCTAACATACGACCAAGGATCTGGCGGTAACCTTATCCTACCATCCTTTGATAAGACAGATCAGTACGATATTAACTTTGCTGATACTGTTGTATCTCAGGATTGGGGTGTACTTGGTATTAGTTCTGCTGGTGGCCCTGCATACGATCAACATCTATATCCATACAACACTGGATTCGTATCTCAGGAGATCAACAACGGTTACCACGATTATGGATGGGTCAACGAAGAAATTCCAATCCCAACCAGATACCCATATGGATCCGTTTACTGGACACAACCAGTACCACGGGCCAAGACCATGTGGATTCCGAAATGGAATGGTTCTGGTACACTTATTGTTCAGGGTTCTGGAGACGAAAGAGTTGCGGTTGCAAGCAGCACAACAACACTATTCGACTTTGTTGGTACTACTTCTCCAGAGAGGTTCATTGCTCAGACTCCAGAGAATACAGTTCTTTACGATACTGGTGGTACTCTCAAAGAAAGTCTTACCAAGGACTTTGTTGGTTCTGGAAGTATTGCTCTTACTCAGACTCAGGCAGTTGGGTTTACAACTTACAGAAGAGTCATCTTCCCACCTGCAAGTGGTCAATACACTCTCAGTGGTGCAGTTACAGAGAAGTGGAGTGGGGATCCTCCAGAAGGAACATACCTACACATTGTTGGTGGAGCATACACCGATCTCAAACTTACATACGCCACTCAGTCTACCAAGGCTGTTATGCGTTTGGCTGGGGAACTCAATCATCCTCAGATCGATTACACACCTCATTATGGTATCGACAGAAACGTTGGTCTCGAAACAGGTGTCTTCCTACAGCCTGGTGGTGGTACAGACAGAATTACTGGTATTACAACTGCCGTATTTGTTCCCAAGTACCCAGGCGGTCAATCACTTCTCGATGGCAACAACGGTCATACAAGAGAAATTATCAAGATCGATGGTCGTTCGATCTCCAGAACAAACGCACCTATCAGTACTCACGGTGTTATCTACATTCTGGGTATTGGTACTGCTGGAAACGGTGTTGGAGGCCCAGACGAGAAAGGAGATCTCGATGGAGTCGAATTTGGTGCAACATGGAGATTTACTCCTGCTACCGAATACGGCATTGGATCTATTATGTTCGACTTTACGGGTGGTGCCGAAAGTCGGGAAATCAATGTTTATGGTTACTACGGAGACGACAAAGATCCAGGCACATCTGGTCAACTTACCATACGTCAGGAAGGTGGTATTCTCACAGAAGAGAAAATCATCAGGATTTATGCAACAGATGGTACTGGAGCATACACTTACGAGGGTGGTGCAACAGACGAGGCAAGAACATTCTCCGAAGTTGGATCTGGATCTCTATATTCCATTGGTGGAGCCTCAGAGAATGCTGCAGCTGCAGAACTCGTTGCTGGAACTTCCATATTCAATGGAACGGCAGAAGAGAGCTTTACTGCAAGGGATATGGTTCCTTGGTATCAGGCTCCTACGGTACTTACACTTTCTGGTACAGCAAAGGCACAACGCAGATTCGAGCCTGTTGGTTCTGGAACACTTACTCTCAGCAACAGCATCGATCCTGTTACTGGAGTCAGACTTACTGCAACTGGATCTGGTTCTCTATTCGGATTTGGTTCTGGTGCAGAGGCAGTTCCATATCAAGGATTTGCAAGTTCTGTTCTTGTCGATATTACTGGAGAGGCAGACACAAGATGGTTCGCAGTCTTCCAAGACTTTATTCCATCTGGATCTCTTACATTTGCTGGCGCTCTTGCTCATCCACTCATCGACTTCACTCCAGCAGAAACTGGTGGTGGATTCTCAACATTCTTCGGATCTGCAGAAACAGCAACAACTCCAAGAGAAGTTGGTGTTGGTACGTTCACAGCGTCTGGATATGCAATTCCAACCTTTACCAGTCAGGGTGGAGAGGGTACAGTACTCTTCGACCTCAAGGGTGCTTCTGCAATCACGAAGCTTCATTGGTTATATCTTCCTACAACATCTGGAGTTACTACACTTTCTGGTGCTGGAGATACCAGAGAAATTCAGACATACGGATACTATGGAGACGACAAAGATCCTGGCACATCAGGAACATTTACATTCTCCAACACTCCTCTTGTTCACCCATTTGTCGATTATACGCCTTCAATTGGTATTGGCAGCGCAGTTCTTTACAGTGTACACGGCAGCAGTACAGAAAGGAGAGCTTGGGCTCCAGTTTACGGAACAGGATACTTCAAAAATCTTGCCAGTTCTAAAGAGTCCTATGGTAAGGGAGTTTACGTTGGAGTTGGTAGAATTCAATCTTCTGGTCTTGCTCCTACCGAATATCTGGTATTCGAGGAAGGTAGAACCTACGTTGTTGTTATCTAAATGAAAAGTCAGTTGTATAAATAAGATGAGAAGCATAACTATTTGACATCTGACTCATGACAAAGCAGGTTCAATTTAGAAAAGGAACTACAGCTGAACACTTTAACTTTACTGGAGCTCTAGCAGAGATAACGGTAGATACTGACAAGAATACAGCGGTTGTTCATGATGGATCAACTCCTGGCGGATTTGAACTTGCAAAAGCAAGATGGACTTTTGTATCTGGAAACTATACAGTTGGTACGAACCAAAAGTATACAGTGGACTCTCAGAATAGTCCTGGCGGCTTCAATCTTACTCTACCTACCCCTCGTGCGGTTGGTGACTGGGTATGGGTTGAGGATTTTTCTAATTTCTTGAGTATTAATCCCATAAATGTTGTATCTTCATATAACTTCGAGAATGGACACTTAGTTAGAGCATCTTCGCCTTTTATTATGGACGTATCGGGTGCGTCTGTGACCTTTATTTGGAATGGAACTCTTTGGAAGATCTTCAACAATAGGGCAAGTTAACAATGGCACTAACCTTAAGTAATTCAATTTCGGGTACTTTTGAACCCTCCGAATCGTCGGGTTTTTTCGTGTATGCGTTATCGAGAGATGCAGATCACATGTTATCTTTCGCCAAAGTTAGTGCTGCTGGAACAGAATTAGGTGAATTTTACCGTACTAACGGAACGATGGTTCCAGAATTCGGTGACGGTATTGATTATGGTTGTTATGATGCAGGTATCGGTAAAACCTCAGTTATTCGTAATGATATTGCTACCGAAAAAAAATATCTAGATGATCCAAATGATAAATACCAACAGATCCGCTTTGACCGCAGAAATTTATACTATTACATAGATGATGACGGTTATTTTGTTATTAGGTTCAACGGTCCTGACTACGATTATAACACCGTAGGACCAAAATAAAAAAAATCCCCCTTCAGATAATTAACTAGGAGAAACAATGGCTGAGTTTAGACTTGGAAGAGTAAAATTCAACTGGACAGGTGACTGGGCTGCTAGCAAAGCCTATGTGATCGACGATATCGCTAAGTTTGGTGGTAACACCTACGTGGCGATTACGAACCACACATCCACCGCAAGTACCAGTAACTTTTACGCCAACGATGCAGGTAACTGGAACCTCCATATTGAGGGTCTAGAACAAAGAGGTGCCTGGACAA
>QCHO01000029.1 GCA_003279535.1 Prochlorococcus sp. AG-402-C22 | reverse complement strand
CTTTTATGAATGAACTTAAATCACTTTCTTGTGATTTATTTATTGTTATAGCTTATGGGAAAATTTTACCCAAAGAAATATTAGAAATTCCAAAATTTGGTTCTTGGAATGCACATGCCTCATTACTTCCAAGATGGCGTGGTGCAGCTCCAATCCAATGGTCCTTAATGAAAGGAGATGAATTTACTGGAGTTGGAATAATGAAAATGGATGAGGGACTAGATACTGGGGACTTATTGTTGGAAAAAAAAATTAAAATCGATGATAATGATAATTTAAATACACTGAAGGAAAAACTTAGTATTTTATCAGCAAAATTGTTTTTAAATGCTTCATCTTTGATAGAAAAAAATATTGATAAAAAAACTTATTCTCAATTAACAAAACAAAATACCCTTGGAAGAGAAATAACGTACGCAAGAATGATTGAAAAATCAGACTATAAAGTCGATTGGGGTGATGAGGCAATTAAAATTTCTCAAAAAATAAAAGCCTTATACCCACGAGCATATACAGCTTTTAGAGGCAAGAACCTAAAAATAATTAACATTAAAGTTTTGAATAGTGAAGCAATTAACAATGAAAATTACTATTTCATAAGCAACCATTCAGAACCAGGTATTGTTATTGCTGTCATAGACAATGAAGGAATAGTAATTTCAACTAAAACTGATCCGATTATTTTGTTAGAAGCAAAACTTGAAGGGAAAAACATAACTAGCAAAAAGCAATTAATACAACAATTAAAGCCATCAGTAGGAGAATACTTTTCAGATTAATTTTTAGATTCTTTTATAGAGAATCCCCAAATGAAAGCAAAAAGAATAAAAATATAAAAATAATAATCTGGAAGGATAGATTCTTTAATTAAGGTATTTAGAAGAAGTTTAATACCAACAATTAAAATTGCTATGTAACCTGCAGTTTCTAATCTAGAAAATATATCAAGTAGTTTTAGAAAAATTCCGGATGTAAATCTTAAGGCCAAAACACCAATTACTGCTCCAAATATAATTAATATGTATTGATCACTTATTGCTACTGCAGTAGTGATACTATCTATGGAAAATGCGAAATCAGTAATTGAAAGAAGAGCTACAACCTTTAAGAACCTAAAATTTTTTTTATTATTGTCTACACCATTTTCAGCGTTTTCTATTTCAGAATTAAAAAAAACATTAGAGAAGAATAAATATATTAAATAAAAACCAGCAAAAACTCTTATAAAAATAAACTTTAGAAGAACATTAGATAATATTATGAGAACAATTCTAAATAATAAAGATATCGTTATCCCAATATTTAAGGCTCTTGACCTTAATTCCGAACTATCGAGGGATTTAGTAAGAGAAGCTAGTGCAACAGCATTATCGGCTGATAATAATAATTCTAGTGCAATTAGTATTGGTAAAAGTGTAAAGATTTCGTACCAACTATCTACCTGATCTAGTGTGGGTATAAAAGAATTTATTGCGGCTGAATCCATCAAATATTATTCACAAACCGTATAAAATCTAATATAATATGTCGGATATGAGTAATCAAGATCGTTAGTTATAAATGAGTTTAAATACTTTAGTTAATTATATTTCGAACTCACAAATTACTTCTGAATTAATAAAAAGAATTTCAAAAAATAAAGAATTAAATATTGTTGGTTCAAGTAGATATGCAAAATCAATAATCTTAGATAGCATCGCAAAAAAAGAAGAAAAAAATATATTATTAATTTGTCCTAATGTAGAAGTAGCTTACAAATGGATTGGTTATTTTGAAAGCATAAATAATAAAGAAGTTTTATATTATCCACCAACAGAACATCTACCATACTCATCAATTAATAAAACCAAAGAAATTGAATTTACTCAGGTTACTGTTTTGTCTAAATTAATAAAAAAAGGGAGTAATGAACTAAATATTGTTATAACAACTGAGAGATCACTACAACCTCATCAAATAAATAAAAACTTATTAATTGAAAATACATTTTATTTGCAAAAAGGCGTTCAAATTGAGATTCAAGAACTAGCAAATAAACTAACATTACTTGGGTATTTAAAGGAAAATGTAACTTCCACAGAAGGTTGCTGGAGTAGAAGAGGTGAAATTATAGATATTTATCCTGTTAATAACGAGTTTCCTGTAAGGTTAGAATTTTTTGATAATGTAATTGAGAAAATAAGAGAATATGATCCAAATTCACAAAAAACTCTAGAAAGTATAAAAAATATTGAAATAATTCAGGCTGGCTGTGATTTACTAATAAAAGATAAGTTAAATAATTTATCTGAAAACAGAATTTTCAATTCAGAAGATATAAATAAAAATAATCTTGATCGTTATTTAGGAATAATTGAAAAAAAGCCCAATAATATAATTGATTACATAAATAAGGAAACAATTCTAGTAATTGATGAATTAGAAGATTGTAAAAAGTTTGCCAATAATTGGTATCTAGATTCAGAGAGTAATTTTGATAATTGTAAAACTGAATTAAATGAAAACCTAAAAAATAATGGTATTAATCTTAAGGCCACTCCAAATTTGCACTTAAAGTTTGACGAAATATTAAATTCAATAGGAAATTTTAATTTAATTAAATTATATGAATTTGAATCTAAAGATAATATTGATAATAGGTTTTTATTAAACGATAAAAGATTAAATTCATACTCTAAAAATATAGGAAAGTTATCCAACGATATAAATAAAAATATTAAAAATAAAGAAAAAGTATGGATACTATCAGCACAACCATTAAGGACTAGAACTTTACTTTTTGAGCACGAATGTAATACAAACTTCTTGAGTAATCCTAATGATATTGATGAAGCATATAAGTCAATTAATAACTCAACTCCTTTAATTATAAAAAATAAGAACAATTATGAAATCGAAGGTTTTTATCTTCCAATATGGAAAATTATATTAATAACGGATAAAGAACTATTTTCACAACAATCTCTTTTTAATAATGTATTTATAAGAAGAAAAAAAAGAAGTGTCAATTCAAATATAAATGTAAATAAGATTAGTCCAGGAGATTTTATTGTTCATAAAAATCATGGAATAGGTCAATTTATAAAAATAGAAAAAATAAATATAACTGGAGATTCAAGAGATTATTTAGTTATTCAGTATCAAGATGGAAAAATAAGTGTTGCAGCTGATCAACTCGGTAGCGTAAATAGATATAGATCAAGTGGCAAAATAAAACCTAAAATAAATAAATTAGGAGGAACAGAATGGGAAAGAATTAAAGATAAGAATAAGAAAATAATTAAAAAAGTCGCTATCGATATTTTAAAACTCTATGCAAAAAGAGAGAAACTCAAGGGACACATATACCCAGAAGATGGTCCTTGGCAAAACGAATTAGAGGAGTCATTCCCTTATCAACCAACACCTGATCAAATTACGGCTGTCAAAGAAATAAAATCTGATATGGAAAGCGATAAGCCAATGGATAGACTTGTTTGTGGAGATGTAGGATTTGGCAAAACAGAGGTAGCTGTAAGGGCTATTTTTAAGGCTATTACATCAGGTAGGCAGGTAATACTATTAGCTCCAACAACAATCCTAGCTCAGCAACATTGGAGAACAATAAATAATAGATTTTCACCTTATCCAATAAAAGTTTCCTTACTTAATAGATTCAAAACTGTCTATGAGAGAAAAGAAATTTATGCAGGATTGAAAAATAACAAAATTGATTTAGTAGTAGCAACGCACCAAATATTAGGAAAAGAGATACAAATAAAAAATTTAGGACTGCTAGTAATTGATGAAGAACAGAGATTTGGAGTAAGGCAAAAGGAGAAAATCAAAAAATTTAAAAATAATATAGACGTTTTAACACTCTCTGCGACTCCCATTCCAAGAACTCTTTATATGAGCTTATCTGGTCTGAGACAAATGAGCTTACTAAATACTCCTCCTCCATCAAGAAGATCAATAAAAACATATTTATCTGAAATAGATATTGATGCTATAAGAACTGCAATAAATCAAGAACTAGATAGGGGAGGTCAAATATTTTATGTTCTTCCAAGAATTTCTGATATTGATCAAGCTTTAAACAGATTAAAAAATATGTTTCCAAACTTAAAATTTATTGTTGCTCATGGACAAATGAACGAAACAGAACTTGAAAATGCAATGATCGCTTTTAATAATGGAGAAGTAGATCTGATGTTATGCACAACGATAATTGAAAGTGGATTAGACATCCCTAAAGTAAATACGATTATTATTGAAGATTCGCACAAATTTGGACTTTCACAACTTTATCAACTCAGAGGAAGAGTTGGTAGAAGCGGTGTACAAGCGTATGCATGGCTATTTTATCCAAATATAAATAAAATTAATGATGCTGCAAAACAAAGATTGAAAGCAATAAAAGATTTCTCAGAATTAGGTAGTGGATATCAACTTGCAATGAAAGATATGGAAATAAGAGGAGTTGGAAGTTTACTAGGAGAAGAACAAAGTGGAAAGGTTAATGCTATTGGGTATGATTTGTACATTGAAATGCTTCAGGAGGCTATCTCAGAGATAAGTGGACAAGAAATACCAGAAGTTAGTGACACACAAATTGATCTTCCAATAAATGCATTTATACCAGCAAAATGGATATTAAATAGAGAGGAAAAACTTGAAGCTTACAAATCTGCTACTGAATGTTCTAATAATAATGAACTAACAGAATTAGCCACAGACTGGGTAAATAGGTATGGAACTTTGCCCAAACCTGTTGAGTCTCTAATTATGTTGATGAGACTAAAGTTACTCGCTAAAAGATGTGGTTTCGACAAAATAAAACTAAAAAAACCAAATATTTCTATAGAAACAAAATTAAAACGATCTACTTTTAAAATACTTAAAAAATCATTACCTAATAGTGTTCAAAATAAATTTAATTTTGATGAAGGAGAAAAATTTTCAATAATAACAATAAGGGGTTTGGGAGTTACTGAAATTCAAAATCAAATCGATCAATTAATGTTTTGGTTTGGTTTATTTCAAAAAGAAATAAATAATTTTGATAAAGATCTTCTTATCAAAAAAGAATAAATTATTAAATAATTATTTAAAATACGCGAAAGAGTTTAAATTCAGTTAGATTTACTAAAATTTTAATTTTTTATGGGTGAATATATAGACATCGGAATTCAAAATTCGTTTTTACCCTTAACAATAATTTTGTCATCTCTTCTGCTTGGAATGTACGCACTTTTTGGAGAAGAAACTGAAAACGATGATGATGACTCTGATTCTGGTAGTGGTGGATTAATGCAACCAATTTGAGATCACTTATAATTAATTATTCTAGTTTTTCTCTTTATAATCCTAAGCATCCTATATAAAGATCCTATCAATAAAATTAAACTTATAAAGTAAGAAATAAAAATAAAAATCAATAAAAATATTTCAGATAAATTTCCAAAGAGATCAAGAAATAGTGTGAAAGATCTTTTTAAAGTAGTTGAAAGGTTTTGTATAAGCAAATTCTTATTAGGTATTAAATTATTTATATAAACTAAAAAAAGACTAAAACTCAACATAAACCCAGATTCAATAAATAATCTTCTTTTAGATTTTCTTCTTAAACTTATTTTCTTCTTAAAAATATATTTATTATGATTCATATCTAAGTTAGGTATTTTTAAATCTGCCATACATCAAAGCTGTAAGAATAAATTAAAAAATATTCTGAAAAGAAATTAACCTATACTATCGTGCATGCATTTAGGATGCTAATAGATCTTTATTTTGGAATAATTTAGTACATTTTTTTCTTTATCCTCTACAGGATTATAAAAATAAATAAAAGTAGTAGAGAATAAAATTAAAGAACATATAGCAATAAACGGCGGCATAATAAAATTAAGAAATTGAACTTTGTTATTTAATCCAAATTTTACTTTTTTAGGAAAATTATTATTAATACCAGTTTTTTTTATTCTAACTTTTGAGGATTCATTTAATTGATCAAAACAATTAATTGTATCTGACAACAATGAATTGCCAATTTTTAAAATAAGTGGTTTTACATTTGGTTTAGAGCTCTTCAGAACAATATTGTGTTTGTGGAAATTGTCAGCTTTTATGTCAATTAATTTAGACTCATATATTGGGGTCTCGTTTTTAATTAAAAGATTTGAATAAACATAAAATGCATTCATAATGGGCCCTAAATGTTCAATTTTGCCTTCAATAAGAGGTTTATCAACCATAGTTAATTTCCATTGTGAAATTATTGATATTTGATCTTTGTTTTCATTATTTGAGTAATCTGGCAATCCGATTATTTCGAGACTCACTGAAGATTGAAGAAATGATAATTTATTTTGCATCATATTTAAAAATTCAATAAAAGATTCTTCAATTTTTGATAACCCTGATTAGAAATACAAAGAGATAAGGTAAGCAAAGACTTTATGATAATTTCATCATTTTCAGTTTGATTCAAAAGCTTTTTCACTCTCATACTATCTTTGTTATACCTCTCGTTAATTAACTCAATAAATCTCTTTTTAAAATCTTTCCAAATAACTGAATTCTCATCATTATCTTCTTTAGATTTAAGTATTTCTCTGATATAAGGATATAAATATCTTGCCATTTCTACGGTAATTTTAATTAAGGCATCAAATTCATTTAGTTTAATATTGTGATTGACATAAGATTTTCTCAATGGATTACTATTTCTAAGTTTCCAAATAGTAACTTTATTTGGCAAAACATTATTTAAATTAAGTCTATTTGCTAAAGCGAAAAGGGATTGTATTCCATTTAAATCAATAGTCTCTAGGATTAATAATAATAAATCAAGCTTCTCTATAGATTGCCTTGATATCTGATTTCCTTTATTTAAAACAGTAATTGTTCTTTATGAAATATGGACTGATTATAACAGAA
>QCHO01000028.1 GCA_003279535.1 Prochlorococcus sp. AG-402-C22 | reverse complement strand
TTTTCATATACAAGAAGAATCTCCCGGTATGATTTTTTGGCATCCAAATGGATGGACAATATACCAGGTACTGGAAAAATACATAAGAGAAATACTTAAAAAAAATGATTATTTAGAAATTAAAACCCCACAAGCTGTTGACAAATCTCTTTGGAAAAAGTCTGGTCATTGGGAAAAATTTAGAGACGATATGTTCACCACCGCATCAGAAAATAGAACTTATGCAATTAAGCCAATGAATTGTCCATGCCATATTCAAGTATTTAATCAAGGTTTAAAAAGTTATAAGGATTTACCTATACGTCTTGCTGAATTTGGTTCTTGTCACAGAAATGAGCCCTCTGGCGCACTACACGGCTTAATGAGAGTAAGAAACTTTACTCAAGATGATGCACACATATTCTGCACAGAAGAGCAAATTAAAGAAGAGGTATCTACTTTTATAGATCTTGTTTTCGAGGTTTATAAAACTTTTGGTTTTGATGAAATCATTATCAAATTGTCAACTCGTCCTGAAAAAAGGGTAGGTAGTGAAGAGATTTGGGATAAATCAGAAGAGGCTCTTACCAAGGCTCTCAATAATAAGAATCTAAAATGGGAACTCCAACCTGGAGAAGGTGCTTTTTATGGTCCAAAAATAGAATTCTCGTTAAAAGATTGTCTTAACAGGGTATGGCAATGCGGAACTATTCAGGTTGATTTCTCAATGCCTATTAGATTGGATGCAACATATGTAGATATTAATAATGAAAAAAGAAATCCAGTTATGCTTCATAGAGCAATTTTAGGATCCTTTGAAAGATTTATCGGAATCTTAATAGAACAATATGAGGCAAAATTCCCAATTTGGCTTGCTCCTTATCAAATAATTTTATTGAGCATTACCGATAGAAATATTGAAAAGTGTTTAAAGTTTAATGAATTAATAAATAATAATGGTTACCGATCAAAAGTTGATATAAGGAATGAAAAAATAGGATATAAAATAAGGGAGGCAACTCTGGGGAGAGTTCCTTTAATTGCAGTTATTGGAGATAAAGAAGAGGAAATTGATTCAGTCGCATTAAGAGCTTTGAATGGGAGGAATTTAGGAATATTAAATATACCTAACCTTTACAAATTAATGGATGAATTAATAGAAAAAAAAGGGAGAACAAATTAACTTTAAGTATATGAATTATCTCGCTTGTGATTTAGGAGGTACAAAGGTTCTATTGGGAATATTCGAAAAAGTAATAAATGATGATTCGCCTAAGTTAATATTAAAAAAAAAATATATATCTTCTGATTGGGATTCTTTTGAACTAATCCTAGAAGATTTTCTAAAAAATGAATGCAAAAATATTACTCATCCTTCTTCTGCATGTTTTGCCGTAGCTGGTCCTTTATCTAACAACAATGCAAAAATAATTAACTTGTCATGGAATATTTCTGGAAATTCATTACAGAACAATTTCAATTTTAAAAGCTGCGAGTTAATAAATGATTTCGCAGTACAAATTTATGGAATACCTTATTTAAAAAAAAATCAATATTCTACTATCCAAAATGGAACACATTCTGAAGGTGCTAATAATGATTTGCATGCCATTGTTGGAGCAGGGACTGGTTTGGGCATCTCAAGAGGCATAATATCAGGAAAAAAAGTAAAAGTTTTAGTTAGTGAAGGTGGTCATATTGAATACTCGCCAAAGTCAAAATTAGAGTGGGAATTAAAGATTTGGCTTAAGAATTACCTAAAAGTTGAGAGGATATCTTGTGAAAGAATTGTTAGCGGTACTGGTTTATCAAGAATAGCGGAATGGAGATTAAGCAAACCTGATGCTCAAAACCATCCTCTACAAAAATATTTAAAAGAAATTAAAATTTCTGATGCTTCAAGAAAAGAACTACCTGAAAAAATTTGCAATCTTTCTAAAGAAGGTGATCAGCTAATGATTGAAGTTGAGAGGATTTGGTTAGGCACTTATGCCTCTTTATTGGGAGACGTTGCTCTTCAAGAATTATGCTTTGGCGGGTTATGGATTTCTGGGGGGACCGCACCAAAACATTTCAAAAACTTTAAATCAGATTTATTTATGAAACAATTTTTCGACAAGGGAAGATTAAAAGATATTCTTAAAACAATACCTGTGAAAGTAATTTTAGATGAAGAGTTTGGACTTTTTAGTGCAGCCTGCAGAGCAAAAATGCTATTAAAAAATTAGTAAAAAAAATGTCTATTCCTGAAGTTGGTAAAAAAATAAGGGTTACAGTACCTTCCACAACTGCCAATTTAGGGCCTGGGTTTGACTGCCTTGGTGCAGCATTAGATCTATATAATGAATTTATTTTCACAAGAATCGAAGGAGATGGAGATAGATTTGATTTGATAATGGAAAGTACAGATGGTAATCATTTAAGAGGCGGACCTGAAAATCTAGTTTTTAGAGCTGCTCAGAAAGTATGGGAGAGTGCAAATATTACTTCTTTTGCACTTGAAGCAAGAGTTAAGCTCGCTGTGCCTCCTGCTCGAGGACTTGGGAGTAGTGCTACAGCAATAGTTGCTGGACTAATCGGAGCAAATGCAATAATGGACTCCCCCCTACCTAAAGAAAAACTCCTTGAACTTGCCATAGATATTGAAGGCCATCCTGATAATGTAGTTCCCTCTCTGCTGGGCGGGCTTTGTTTGACTGCCCGGACATCTTCTCAAAGGTGGAGAATCATAAAATGTGATTGGCACGATTCCATTAAAGCTGTTGTGGCTATTCCTGCTATTCGATTAAGCACGAGCGAAGCAAGGAAAGTAATGCCCAAGAATGTACCTATATCTGATGCAGTAACAAATATGGGGGCGCTTACTTTATTACTAAATGGATTAAAAACAGGAAATGAGGACTTAATAAAAGAGGGAATGTTTGATAGGCTGCATGAACCTTACCGATGGAAACTCATTAAAGGAGGAATGGAAGTCAAAGATGCAGCTCTTCAAGCAGGAGCATTAGGGTGCGCAATTAGTGGAGCTGGACCAAGTATCTTAGCGTTGTGTAAAAAGGAAAATGGCAAAAGCGTCAGTAATGCAATGGTAAAAGCTTGGGAGAAGTCAGGTGTAGCAAGTAGAGCACCTTATTTAAACGTTCAAACAAAAGGCAGTCAAATTAGCACTATCCTAAGTAAGTAGTTTTACTTAGGCATTTTTAATGTTATAGTCTCAAGCTAGTACAACTTCAACTAGAATAAAAAAATTATTCATTCCATAAATGAATTTAGAATCTTTTCCTTGGCTATCCACTATTGTTTTACTGCCTATAATTGGGGCATTAACAATGCCTTTCTTAAGTTCGAAGGAAGGAGAAGACAATACACTACCAAGAAATATCTCATTGAGTTTTTTATTTGTAGATTTTTTACTAATAATAGGTGTACTTTTCCAAAAATTTAATCCTTCAGATAGCTCCTTGCAACTTGTAGAAAGAGCTGCATGGCTTCCTTCAATAGGCTTAGAGTGGTCTCTTGGTGTAGATGGTTTATCTGCTCCCTTAGTAGCTTTGAGCGGGTTGATTACATTTTTATCAGCTGCAGCAAGTTGGAAAATAAAGAAAAAATCTAATTTATATTTTGCTCTTTTATTAGTTCAAGCATCAGCTCAGGGGCTAGTTTTCCTTTCACAAGATTTCCTATTATTTTTCTTGGCTTGGGAACTTGAGTTGGTTCCGGTATATCTTCTTATTGCAATATGGGGAGGGAAAAAGAAATTATATGCAGCTACTAAATTTATTCTTTATACCGCTTTAGCTTCTTTATTGATCCTAATAAGTGGTTTAGCTCTCGCCTTGAGTGGTGATGCATTTACTTTAAATATCACCGACTTAACCAACAAACACGTAACAGGTAGCCTAGCATTATTGTCCTATCTCGGATTCTTAATTGGTTTTGGAGTAAAACTACCTATCTTTCCACTTCATACTTGGTTACCAGATGCGCATGGAGAAGCAAATGCACCAGTATCAATGTTACTAGCTGGAATACTTTTAAAAATGGGAGGCTACGCTCTCTTAAGATTCAACGTTCAAATATTACCTGAAGTACATCTGCAAATTGCACCTGCATTAATTATTCTTGGAATCATTAATATAATTTATGGAGCATTAAATGCATTCGCACAAGATAATGTCAAAAGGAGAATTGCATGTAGCTCAGTAAGTCATATGGGATTCGTTCTTTTGGGAATTGGAGCGGTTGATGCTTTAGGAATTAGCGGAGCAATGCTTCAAATGATTAGTCACGGTCTTATCGCAGCAGCTATGTTTTTTGTCACGGGTTCATTCTATGAAAGAACAAATACTCTTTCTATTCCAAATATGGGAGGATTAGCAAAGGTTTTGCCAATAACTTTTGCTTTTTTCTTAGCCAGTTCTCTAGCTTCTCTAGCATTACCTGGTATGAGCGGTTTTATTAGCGAAATAACTGTATTTCTAGGTATAACAAGTCAAGAGGGGTTCAGCTCTCTATTTAGATCAATCACAATTCTTATTGCAGCTATTGGGTTAGTTTTAACTCCAATATATCTACTATCAATGTGTAGAAGAGTATTTTTTGGACCTAGAATTCCAGCACTAGCGACAGTTAAAGAGATGAATGGTAGAGAATTAACGATTGGTTTTAGTCTATTATTGCCTACTCTAGTGATAGGTTTTTGGCCTAAAATCGCCATAAATTTATACGAATCTTCAACCAATGCTCTCAGTCAGCAGCTAACTTTGGCTAAATTAGTTGGGATAATCACACCATTAGTTAGTTAATTTTTTTAAAAAATGTATACCTCAATTTTTAAATATGGAGAATTACCAGAATTTAAAAAATTTACTCCAGAAAACATCAGTAAACAATTTCCATTAGTACTAGCAAAGATAGCCGAAGATTTTAAAGAAATAGAGAAAAATTTATCTAATTATTTGATTCATAATGATTTAAGTTGGGATAAAGTAATAAATCCTTTAAATGAAGTCAATGAAATTCTTAGGTGGAGTTGGGGAGTAATAAGTCATCTAAATGCAGTGAATAACTCTGAAAGTCTTAGAGATATTTATTCAAAATTTCTTCCCGAGATTATTAGCTTGAGTAACAAATTCGGACAAAGTAAAATAATTTATAATTCCTTAGTGAAGCTTAAAGAGAGAAATAACCTTGATGAAATCAAAAACAGAATTTTAGAAAAAGAAATTCTTGAGATGCAACATAGAGGAATTTCACTGCAAAAAAATGATCAGGAAGAATTCAACAACATTTCAGAAAAGCTTGGGAAGCTTTCAACAGACTTTAGCAACAATGTTCTTGATTCCACTAATAATTGGATCTTAATTTTAAATAAAAAATCTGAAGTCGATGGTCTTCCTGAAAGAGTACTTGAATTGATGGCAATTTCCGCTCACAATCATTTAAAAAAAGAAGGTGAAGTTGATATTAAAAATGGTCCTTGGAAATTAAGTCTAGATATTCCAACTTATACGCCATTTATGACATATGCTACGGATCGTAACCTAAGAGAAAGACTATATAAGGCATTCGTTGGTAGGGCTGCTCATGGAGAAAATAATAATTCTCAAATCATTAAAGAGATATTATCTCTTAGAACTAAAAAGGCTAGTCTTCTCGGTTATAAAAGTTGGGCAGAATTAAGTTTGTCAACAAAAATGGCGAAGGAAATAAAGAATGTTGAAAAGCTTTTAGAAGAATTGAGAGAACCAGCATTCAAAACCGCAAAAATTGAACTAGAAACGCTCGAAAAGTTTTCTAAAGCTAATGGTTTTCCAAAATCTCAAAATATTGAGCCATGGGATATTAGTTATTGGTCTGAACTTCTTAGGAAGGAAAAGCTCAATTTAGATCAAGAGTCATTGAGACCTTGGTTCCCCCTAAATGATGTATTAAAAGGTTTATTTAAATTAAGTGAAAAGCTTTTTGAAATTAAAGTTGTCGAGGCAACAGATGAAGCACCTCTGTGGAATGATGACGTTTTATTTTTTAATATCCTAAATAAAGAAGATAACAAAATAGCATCTTTTTACCTCGATCCATATTCGAGGCCTGAATCTAAGAGAGGAGGGGCTTGGATGGACGAATGCTTGAATAAAAATAATATTGGCAAAAAGATCCTACCGGTAGCTTATCTTGTTTGTAATCAGACTCCACCATCAAAAGATAAACCTAGTTTGATGAGTTTCGAAGAAGTTCAGACACTATTCCATGAATTTGGCCATGGCCTTCAACACATGCTTACCACTGTAAATCTTCCTCAAGCAGCTGGCATCAACAATGTTGAATGGGATGCAGTCGAACTTCCAAGTCAATTTATGGAAAACTGGTGTTTCCATAAAAATACACTCTTGAATATTGCTAAGCACTATAAAACAGGAGAAAAATTATCTGAAGAAAATTTTGAAAAGCTCCTAAAGAATCGAACTTTTAATTGTGGAATGGCTACTCTTAGACAACTGCATTTTGCGATTACAGACCTCAGATTACACAGTAGTATTGACAAAAACGAAGATAAAACAGCAGATGAAATAAGAAGAGAAATTGCAAAACAAACTACAGTTATTTCTCCAATTCAAGAAGATAAATTTCTTTGTTGTTTTAGTCATATATTTGCAGGAGGTTATTCTGCAGGATATTACTCCTATAAATGGGCTGAGGTTCTAAGTGCGGATGCTTTTTCTATGTTCGAAGAAGCTGATCTAGAAAACTCTGAAGATTTAAAGTTAATAGGAAAGAAATTCAAAGATACAATACTTAGCTTAGGTGGTAGCTTACCTCCATTAGACATATTCAAACTATTCAGAGGAAGAGAGCCACAAACAGATTCCTTAATAAGACACTTGGGTCTATCTGGAGCTACATAATAATTTCGCCTATTATCTTGTCAACCGCAGAATTATTTCTCACAAGATTTCTATGTTTATATACTTTTACTGCTATTTTTTTTCCTAAATTTAAATTAGTCCACCAGCCAGGGAAAACCATCAGATCCCAGTAAGTAAAGAAATTTACACATTCGATATCATCAAGAAAAATATCATTCTTTGCCAGTTCTCTCAAAAACTTACTTTTTATTTTCATTTCTGATATTCCCCTAAAAGGGAATTTTGGTACTAATTGAGCTATAAATGTTCCTTTGTGAGGAGAACCTATAGATATAAATCTTCTTGTTCTTTTATAACCATTAAATTTTTGAAGCCAGTATCTACCAATTATTCCTCCCATAGAGAATCCCAAAATATCTAATTCTTTTTCTAAACCATATTTCTCTAAAATTAATTCGTTTAATATATTTGTCAAATCAATAATTGAAGTCATTCCATATGAATGCTTAAGAGTTGGGGCAAAATATTCAATTCCAATATCATCAAGTTTTGAGGTGATAGAAGAAAAAATACTTGAAGTATTCCAAAGACCATGAATCAATATAATGGGATTTCTTTTTTCCAATACTTTTAATTATTTTCAAGAATTCTTACTATTGACACCTTCCCATCAAAACCCGTAATTGGAGGATTGCATTTCGTCAAAATAATTTTAATTTTAGAAAGCTTAAATTCCTGATCAATGTTTTCTAAAATTGAGTTTGAATATTTTTCGATTGTGAAACAACATATTTTCTTTGATTGATCTTTTATAATTTGAACTAATTTTGAATAGTCAACTGTTTTTTTTATATCGTCATTTACTGTACACTTTTCATAATCAGTCCACAAAAATATATCCAAACTAAACAATTGTCCTAATTTTCTTTCTTCATCAAGAACACCCACCCTAGCCCAGAGTTTAATATTCTCAATTTTTAAAAACGTTTCCATCTTCAAAAGTTCTAAAAATCCTTATGTGTATAGATAGCCTTACCAGATGAAAAATCATCAACAATATTCCCATCACCTTTTAGAAAATATTTATAAGTTACCAAACCTTCTAGGCCTACAGGTCCTCTTGGTGGCAGAGTTTGAGTAGATATCCCGACTTCCGCTCCGAATCCATATCTAAACCCATCGGCAAACCTTGTAGAGCAATTATGAAAAACACCTGCACTATCAACTATATTCATAAATTTATTGGCAGTTATTGAATTTTCAGTAATTATTCCATCTGTGTGTTTTGAACTAAATTTTTGAATATGAGTGATTGCCTCATTAAGATCGTCTACAATTTTTACCGATAAGATTAAATCCAAATATTCAGTTTGCCAATCTTCTAGACTAGCCTTATGCATCAGACCTAATTCAACAGATCTTTTATCTCCGATTAATTTAACATCATTTGAATTAAATAAAGGTATCGCCTTTTGAAGAAAAACTGGTGCAAAATCTTTATGAACTAATAAAGTTTCAATGGCATTACATGCAGCGGGATACTGAATTTTACTGTCTAGAGCAACTGATAAAGCCATTTCAAGATTTGCTTCATTATCTATATACAAGTGACAGATTCCATCAGCATGACCTAGCACAGGAATTCTTGTATTCTCTTGAATAAATTTAACTAATTCATTACTTCCTCTTGGAATTATTAAATTGATATGATTCTCAAGATTTAACATCGACATACTATCTTTTCTGCTTGTTAGTAAGCATATTGCATTTTTATCAAAGCCAGATTTAGATAATCCCTGTTGTAAGGCATTGACTATTGCAGCGTTTGTTAAATTAGCTTCACTACCTCCTTTTAGCATTACTCCATTACCTGATCTTATTGCCAAAGAACTAATCTGCATAACAGCATCGGGTCTAGATTCAAAAATTACCCCTAAAACTCCTATGGGAACAGTTTTTCTTTCTAGGATTAGTCCATTAGAAAGCTCTCTTTTTATCTGCACTTGATTTACAGGATCAGACAAGTCTCCAACTTTTCTTACTCCTTCAATCCCTGAATTTAATTTTTCTTTTGATAACTTTAATCTAGAGAGTAAAGCCTTTGAAATACCTTTCTTTTCTGCTCTTTTATAGTCCTCACTATTAGCCTCTAAAATTTCTTTAGTATTTTTTTCTAGATAATCAGCCATAAAATTTAAGGCTTTAATTCTATTTTGATTTTCAGTTTGACTTATTTTTATTGAGGCCA
>QCHO01000027.1 GCA_003279535.1 Prochlorococcus sp. AG-402-C22 | reverse complement strand
CTAGAAACTAACCCTGACATTATTGAAGGTAATGATTTTGCTAGGGTTGGACTAATAAAAAATCCCACCGTATACGGTAGTAGTACAGAATTACTAGACACCGCAATGGTTAGTGGATTAAAAGCTTTGAAACTTGGTGGTATTACTACAGCAACAACATATGCTGTAGATTCTGAAATTACCCAGACAGTTGGTGTTGGATCAACTGCGATTGGATATGTGGCATCTTGGGATAAAGTAACTGGAGTGTTGAAATACTATCAACCAATGGGTCTTGCTTCTAGTGCAACTGGATATAAGATTATTCCATTTACATCAACACCACAAGCAGGATATGGAGTAACTATTAACGGATCTTCAGTTACGGGTTCACTTCTCTCTGTTGATACTAACTATAATGGTGTTAGTACCTCAATAAATAATAAGACGTACCAACTTGGAATGAGTTTCAGTTCTGGTATCTCTTCGGCTGAGTTTAATACTAAGTCAGGTGAAATAATCTACATTGATAATAGAACCGCTATTCCTCGTTCTGCAAGTCAGAAGGAAGACATCAAGATAGTACTGGAGTTTTAAAAGAAAATGCCACAAAATACTAACTTAAATTCATCTCCGTACTTTGATGACTTTAATGAGTTAAAAAATTATCAGAGGGTACTATTCAAGCCAGGTTTACCTGTCCAGTCTAGAGAACTTACTACCTTGCAATCTATATTGCAAAATCAGGTAGAAAAGTTTGGTAAGCATTTCTTTAAAGAAGGATCAGTTGTCATCCCAGGCCAAGTTGCCTATGATCCTGAGTACACTTGTGTACAAATCGATGATAGTCACTTAGGTATTCCAGTTTCTCTATACTTGGAGAATCTTGTAGGTAAGAAAATTAAAGGTGAAACTAGTGGTGTAACTGCTAAAGTAGAACAGTATATTGATAATAGAACATCAACAAAAGGCGCATATACTCTTTACGTTAAATATCAAAGTTCAAGTGATACAGATTTCTCTAGGAAATCTTTTGCAGATGGTGAGAATCTCCTCTTAGAGGAAGATATGAACTATTCTCTTTCTAGTATTAGAAAGGGTGCTAGTTTTGCTACAACTATTATTTCCACTTCAACTGCAACTGGTTCTGCAGCAAAGATTGCCAATGGTGTATATTTCATCAGAGGATTCTTTGTAACTGTTGATGATCAGACAGTTATTTTGGATCAGTATACCAATACTCCATCTTATAGAATTGGATTACTGATTAAAGAAGAATTAGTAACTGCATCTTCAAGTGATGAAGATCTTTACGATAATGCAAGAGGATTCTCTAACTTTGCTGCGCCTGGTGCTGATAGACTTAAACTATCCACAACTTTAATTAAGAAGTCTCTAACAGACTTAAATGATGAGAATTTCATAGAATTAATGAGAGTTGTAGACGGTGTTCTACAGAAATTCATTAAAGCTGGATCAGATAACTATAATTTAATTCGTGATGAGTTAGCAAGAAGAACTTATGACGAATCTGGACATTATTACATTAAACCATTCCCAATTGTTTCTAAGGAGTGTTTGAATAATAGGATTGGAAATGATGGTTCTTATTATTCGACTCAACTAACTCAACAGGGAAATACCCCATCAGACGACTTAATGTGTCTGTCTATTGGGCCTGGAAAGGCATATGTTCGTGGTTATGAAATAGAAACTCTTAATACCACAACTGTTGATGTTCCTAAACCAAGGACTACTAAATTAATTGAAAATGAATCTTTACCATTTAGTGTTGGTAGACAGGTAGAACTTAATAATGTTTATGGTTCTCCTCCTATTGGAATTAGTACAGATTCTTATGTAAAATTATTCAATAAGAGAACTTCAACTGTTGGTACTGAAAATGGTACTCAAGTTGGTGTTGCTAGAGTTTACGACCTCAAGTTGAAGAATGTGGGTTATGCTGATTCTTCTACAGTATTTGAATCATCTTTATATGATATTCAAACATTTACATATCTTCAGTTAAACACTGGAACATATGTTAATCTTCCAGCATATGTTGAAGGCAGGAATAGTAATGCAGTAGGTTATGCCTATACATCTGCTAATAATTCAACACAATTGACTTTGTATCAAGTTTCTGGTTCATTCCAGAAAGGTGAAGAGATCTATATCAATGGTAAATCTATTTCTAGAAGTATTACGGAAGTAGAAGACTATGGAATGGAAGATGTTAAACAGATAGTAGGAAATGATCCAACAAACTATAAATTTACTGCAGATCCTATCCTAAATCTTGGACATTTACTTGCTCCACAATCTACTCAATATACAGTTAGTGCTAAATCTGGTGCGGCATCAACTATAACATCTCCAAGTGCCAACTTTGCTAATGCTGGTATTAAGACAGGAGATATCATCAGTTATAGTATTTCTGGTAACTCTGTACCAACTTACAGTAGTGTCACTGCTACAACTTCAACATCAATAAGTCTTGAAGCTACTGTTGACGTTGAAAATGTTTGTTCTGGTGCTCTTCCAAGTGCTGATGTATCAGTTAATGATCTGTATAAGGTTACTTTGGAAGTAAAGAATAATGCCAAGGCATACTTATTCAGCGATTTAACTTACAATAATGTTGCTTCTGTTGATCTAAATGGTGCTGATATTGTATTCAAGAAATCATACAACATCACAGTTGCAAGTAATGCTTACAGTGGAACGTTAGAAACGGATGCTGATTTAACTTTAGAACCATTTGATGAAGAAGATTATACTGTAACATATAAGACTACTGGTAAAGTAGAGAATCTAACTAATCAAAAACTTACAGTTAGTGGTAGAACAATTACTCTATCTGGATTGGATACTGCCTCAGGTGCTGCTGTATTGACAGTTACTTGGAAGAAGGTAAATGTAAAACCAAAAACCAAGGTATTCAAAAGAGCAACAACATATACAATTAATAAATCAAATAATACCCAGTCTGGCACTGGATTATTGAAAAATGATGATGGATTAACTTATGACACAACTTACGGTAATAGAGTTCAGGATAATAGAATATCTCTTGGTGCTTGTGACGTTGCTTATGTTCTTGCAGTATTGGAATCTTCAACTACTGCTGATCCACAATTTCCAATCCTACAGTTAACTGGATTAAACTCTAATATTTTAAATGCATTACAGGGTGAAACTATAGTTGGAAAGAAATCTGGTGCATCTGCTATATTTGTAGATACAAATGGATCTGATGAAGTTAGTTTTGTATCTCAGAACGAAAATTCATTTGAAATAGGAGAAGAGGTTCTATTTGAAGACACTAATGTTCAAGGAACCGTTCAAACATTTATTCCAGGCGATAGAGATATTAGGAATAATTTTGAGTTTGATCCTGGCCAAAGATTAGATTATGTTGATTTCTCTGCTCTTCAAAGAAAAGAAGGAACAGAAGCTCCTACTAGGAGACTAACAGTTGTTTATAATCACTATGTAATTGATGCATCAGACCCAGGCGATTTCGTAACTGTTAACTCATATGATTCTGATTTATACTCAGATTCACTTCCTTTTATTGGTGGAAGATATGGTTCTGATATTATTGACCTAAGACCAAGAGTTACCACAACAGTTCCTGGCAGGTCTCCTTGGGAGTTTGAGGCAAGACAATTTGTTCCAGGCACATCATCATCTTCACATGTGTTGGCGAAGGACAAATCATTCAATCTTTCATATAATTACTATCTTGGTAGAATTGATAAACTATTCTTGAGTAAAGAGGGTATCTTTACTCTATCTCAAGGTGTTCCATCTGATTGGCCAAAACTACCAAATACTATTGATAATGCATTAGAAGTTGCTACTATACATCTTCCTCCATATCTTTATGATACTAGAGAAGTCAATATGACTTTTGCTAAGCATAAGAGATATAGGATGAAGGATATCAACCAGATTGAAAATAGGTTGAAGAACGTAGAATATTATACTTCACTTTCACTTTTAGAAGTGGAAACTAGTGGAATGAATCTTAAAGATCCACAAACTAATCTTGACAGATTTAAGTCTGGATTCTTTGTAGATAACTTTAAGTCAGTAAGTTCTGGTGATGTAACTAATCGACAGTATAAGGCTTCTATTGATCCTGTTGATGGTAGATTACGTCCACAACATTATACAACTTCTATTGACCTACTACTTGGATCTGAAGCGATTGTTGGTGCTGCAACATCATCTAATCCATCTGCAGATTATAGATTTGCAGAAGATCTTGGTGATAAGAATGTCAAGAGAATAGGTGACGTTGTATGTTTAAATTACAGCGATGTAATTTATCTTGAGAATAAATTTGCAACAAGAATTGAAAATGTAAACCCATTTGCTGTTGTTAACTGGATTGGTCAAGTTGAACTGAATCCTGCTACAGATACATGGATTGAAACTAGAAGAACCTCTGCAACATATGACATTGAGGGTAGTTATAACTCTACAATGGGTGTTACTGGTGCAGATAGTAATACTGGACTTTCACCAGTAGATTGGGGTGCATGGGAGACAACATGGACTGGACAAAGTTCTACAATGGGCCCATCACTTTACAGTCAGACAAAAACAACTCTTACTGGTACATCAACAGTACGTGGTAAGTATGTTTGTGGAAAGGGTATTCCTATTACTACAACAAAGAATTATCAAGACGCTAAGACTGATTTTAGGGAACAAACAACTACAACTACAACTAACCAAACTAGACAAGGTATTCAGTTTAGAGTTGGAGAAAGATTTGATACTACAAGTCTTGGAGATAAGGTAGTTAATACAGAAGTTATCGCTACAATGCGATCAAGGAATATTGAGTTTGTTACTAGGAGACTTAAGCCTAATACAAGACTCTATCCATTCTTTGATAACATTGATATGGCGAAGTATGTTGTACCTAAACTTGTAGAAATTACAATGGTTAGTGGTACATTTGGTGCTGGTGAAGTTGTCGAAGGTAGTCGTCCAAATTCAAATACTGATGCAATTAGATTCAGGTTAGCAAATCAGAATCATAAGTATGGGCCATATAATAATCCAGATCAGGTTTATAAACAGAACCCATATGAACCATCATCAAGTATTTCTTCCACATATTCATCAACAACTTCATTATTAAATGTTGATACTGCATCTTTAGAACTTCAGTCTGCATCTGGATTCTATGGATACATAGCGACTGGTATGAAACTTGTTGGACAATCTAGTGGCGCTATTGCTACTGTATCTGCAATTAGACTTATTACAGATAAGTCAGGAACACTTATTGGATCTCTTTTCTTACCTGATCCTACTATTCCTTCTGCTCCTACATTTAATACTGGTACTAAAACATTCACATTATCAACCAGTCTTGTTAACTCCACTATTTCTGGATTTACCGATAGTTCTGGTGAAGCTAACTTCACTGCATCTGGTACATTACAGACTGTAGAGGCATCTACATTACGGATGAGAAATGCTGATGTTCAAAGAATTCCTTCATCTGAAGATAGAACCCTTACAGATACAAGTAAGAGACTAACTGTAGGAACTACTTTCTCTAATAGATCTACAACTCAAACAAGATGGGTTGACCCTCTTGCACAATCTTTTGAAATACCAGATATTAATGGCGTATTCCTTACTAAGTGTGACGTTTACTTCAAGGCAAAAGACACAAATGAGTTGCCTGTTACTTTACAAGTAAGAACACTACAAACTGGTTTACCTACTCAAGAAATTCTACCATTTGGTGAGTGTATTCTTGATCCAGATCAGGTTGTTTTATCAGAAGATGGATCTAAGGCAACAACCTTTACATTCCCTGCTCCCGTTTATTGTGAGGGTGGTGGTGAATATTGTTTAGTTCTTCTATCTGCATCTAATGAATACTACGTCTTTATCTCCAGAATGGGTGAAGAAGATGTAACAACAGTCAACTCTGCAGATTCAGAGAAGATAATTGTTTCGTCTCAGCCACTACTTGGTTCACTATTTAAGTCACAGAACGGTGCTACATGGGATCCAAGTCAGTTAGAAGACCTTAAGTTTAATCTATACAGGGCAGACTTTACTTCTGAAGAAGGTAGAGTTAATTTCTATAACCCAGATTTGGATATTGGAAACAGGCAGATTGTATCTCTTGCTCCAAACCCATTAGATCTTCTTTCTTATACTGCCGTTGTTGGACTTGGAAAGAGTCTTTCATCTGCAGAACAGGCAGGACTTACTGAAGGTACAACAATTTATCAACAGAATAATCCAAACTTCAAGGCAAACTTGAATAAAGTTCTTGGTGCAATTGGTATCGGAAGTGCTTTGAGTATAACAAATGCTGGTACTGGATTTGCTGCAACATCTGTTGTTTACTCTGGTGTTCCTGTTATATCTGAGTATGGTAGAGGAACTGGTGCTACAGTTGATCTTCACGTTAATAACCGAGTTGCTGTTGCTGCAACAGTTGCTATTGGTGGAACTGGATACTCTGCTGGTGATGTCTTGACTGTTAGTGCAACTAATACTGGTGGATTTGGTAAAGATTTACGTCTTTCAATTCCAAATAATGTTGGTATTATAAGTGCATTTAATACTTTAGTTCTTGATAATATTCAAGGCAAACCTAAAGTTGATTCCTCATCTGCTGTTGTTTATGTTGGTGGTAGTGGAACTAGTATTGTAAATGGTGGTTCTATTGCATATCTAAACAACGTATCAGATGGATTACATTTCCGAGTAAGACATCAAAATCATGGTATGTATTCCGAGAAAGATCTAGTAACACTTTCTGGAGTAGAAGCTGATGTTAAACCAGAAAAACTTACAAATTCAGTTGATTCTTCTAGTACAGAAGACATGACTGTAACTGCTGTTGGTATCTTTACTTCTTTTGAAAATGTACCAGTAAGTAGTTCTAATCCAGGCTACATTAAGATTGGACAAGAAATTATCAAATATACTGGTGTAACAACCACAACATCCACAATTAATAACATTACTAGGGCCCTTGATGATACAAAGGCTGGAGATTATAATGTTAATGATAAGATCTTTAAATATGAGTTAAATGGAGTATCTTTAAGGAGAATTAACACTAGTCATAAATTCAGTGATAGTGATCTCAGTAAGTATCCAATTGATGTTGATCATTACTGGATTAAGGTTGGAATATCCAGTCGTGGATTAGACAGGGCAACTGGAAATGCAAGTGGATTCCCAGAATTGTTCTTCAATGAAACCAAGTCTGGTGGTAGTTACGATCAACAGTATGTACAAGTTGGTGTTCCTTTTGGCCCAATGGCGACTCAGAACATCCCATTCAATATTGTTAGACCTAATGTTGCTACCCTTCTTCCAGAAGGAACTAACATTGAAGGAAAGATAAGAACATTTAGTGGTAATAGTCCAGATGGAACTGCTACTGCATTTATCGATCAGGGATTTGAAGCAATATCATTAAACAGTAATAACCTTTTGAGTTCTCCAAGAATTATTGCTTCTAAACAGAATGAATTAGATAAGTTAGTTGATTATGAAGGAAGAAAATCATTCAATCTACAAACATTAATGAGTACTGAGGACTCTAAAGTAAGTCCAATGATTGATTTGGATAGAGTTAACATGATTACTATCATGGATAGAATCAATAATAAGATTACTGATTATGCCACAGATCGTAGAGTTAATTCTTTAAATTCCGATCCAAGTGCTGCAATTTATCTCTCTAAGGTTGTAAATCTTGAGAAGTCTGCAGATGGACTAAAAGTTATGTTTGATGCATATAGACATGCAACAAATGATATCAGAGTTCTTTATAGAATATTCAGAATAGATGCTCCACCACAGTACCAATTATTTGAACTATTCCCTGGCTTTGATAACTTAGATTCTAATGGTAATCCTATAGATGTTGCTAAGAATAATGGTAAACCTGATAGAAGAATTCTTTCTTCGGCAACTAATACTGATTACAAAGAATATGAGTTTAATGCCAAGAACCTACCACAATTTAATGGATTCCAGATTAAGATTGTAATGAGTGGAACTAACTTCGCACATGTTCCTAAGATCAGGGATCTAAGAGCGATTGCATCTATCTAATGAATAAGGTAAAGGTAAAGGATAGCGGATCTCTTTATAGAGATGAGGAGTCAGGTGCTATTTTAAATTGTTCTGATTCTGAGTATAACGCATACTTAGATCTTAAAAATAAGAGACTCAATGAGATTCAAGATCTTGAGTCTCAGAAGAAGGACATTGATAATTTAAAGAATGAGATTAATGAAGTTAAAGACCTCTTGAAACAGGTCTTGACCAAATTGTGATAAATAACTAAAATCCCCCTTTTGACAGATGACGGCAAGGAACATCAATTTGGTTCTCGATCAAGGTGTAGATTTTGAAGCAACATTCACGGTTAAAAACGAGAATTCGTCTGCTTTAAACTTAACTGGTTACACTGGAGAAGCTAAACTAAGAAAACATCCTGCTGCCACAAAATATAATGCTTTTATCGTAACTTTTCCCAATAGGGTTAATGGTCAGATAAAAGTCGCTATGGCTAGTACAATTACAGATGCCATAGAAGGTGGAAGATATGTGTATGATTTGGTTTTAACATCGCCTAATGCGTATAAAACTAGACCAATACAAGGAAATGTTCTTGTAATCCCAGGCGTAACGTAATGGCAGATTATCTAGTAACGTTAAACGATCCTGGCAATTATAGTGTCGGTGTAGATTATGAGATTCCCTCTAAGTCTATTCAATACGGTAATATCGTATTAGGTAAAACTCCTGCACAAGATGGTACAGAAGTTACATTTTCTTTAAATGATCAGGGTGCTCCATATACCCCTAACAATAATCAACAACTTATTGTTACTAAAAATGGTCTTTTCTTAGATCCAGCGAATGATTATAATATTTCTGGTGATAAGATTGTTTTTACAACTGCTCCAAGTCCCAGTGATGATGTAGTCGTCATTGCTCTGGCTGCAGCTGCAGATCTTACTAGAACTGTCAATTACGTAATTGATAGTGGAAGTCTGCCAATGCAAGTCGGTGATAAAGGTAAATTATCATTAGATGTAACTGGAGTTATAGAAAGTGTCACTGTTCTGTGTGATCAGACTGGTGATATAGTCTTCGATATATCAAAATGCACTTTCGCAGATTACCCTGCATTTAACAGCATAACTGCTGCTCAAAGAGTGCAACTTACAAATTCAAATAAATACTTTGATGATGTCCTAAATAATTGGACGACCACAATAGTGGCTGGTGAAATAC
>QCHO01000026.1 GCA_003279535.1 Prochlorococcus sp. AG-402-C22 | reverse complement strand
TCTTCATCTTGATCAATATTTTCAAGTAGTTTTGTTTTTCTTTTGACATTATATTTTTTCTTTAGTTTTAATAATTCTTCTATAAGTAATTCAAGTAACAATTTTCTTTCATTCAATAATTTTACAAAATAATTCTTTTTCTCTTGCAATTTGTTTATATCATCATCTATCTGATTTCTTTCCAGATTTGTTAATTTCTTTAGTGGCATATCCAAAACTGAATTTGCTTGTTTTTCACTTAAGGAAAAATTTCCAATTAGTTTTGATTTAGCTTCTCCAGAATTTTCTGAGTCTTCAATAATCTCAATAACTCTTTTTATGTCTTTCGTAGCTTTAGACAAGCCTTCTAATATTTCAAGTTTTTCAAGAGTATTTTTTAGAAAATAACTAGTTCTTTTTCTAATCGTTTCTTCTCGGAATTCAAGAAAATAGTCAAGATATTGCTTTAAGTTTAGTTGAACAGGTTTACCTTTAATTAAAGTTAAAAATATTGCACCAAAGTTTGTTTGGAGAGTTGTTTTTTTATATAAATTTGAAATTACAAGTTCAGTATTAGAATCTTTTTTTAACTCTATTACAATTCTCATTCCATCTCTATCGCTTTCATCTCTAATATCAGAGATCCCATTAATTTTGTTTGAATTAACAAGTTCAGCTAGTTTTTCAATCCAACCTGCTTTGCTAATTTGATAAGGAAGTTCTGTAATAATTAATGCATTTCTTTTGTGTTTACCTTTGCCTAAATTTATTTCCTCTTTATTTAATACGCCTCTTATTATTATTGATCCTTTTCCCGTTTCGTAAAGTTCTTCTATTGCTTGACTATAAATTAATTCTCCGCCAGTAGGGAAATCAGGTCCTTTAATAATCTTAGAAAGTTTTTTATTACTTATATCTTTATTTTCTACTAAAGCAATTAAACCATCTACTATTTCTCCAAGGTTGTGAGGGGGGATGTTTGTTGCCATTCCAACAGCAATTCCAGATGATCCGTTCAGCAATAAAAATGGAAGTTGAGCTGGAAGAACATCTGGTTCTTTTTGTGAACCGTCAAAGTTATTTGAGAAGTTTACTGTTTCTGATCCAATTTCTTCTAGAAATCCAGTGTAAGCTATTGGAGCTAATCGGGTTTCAGTATATCTCATTGCTGCTGGTGGATCATTATCCACTGATCCAAAATTTCCATGGCCGTCTAGAGTAGGATACTTAGTTGAAAAATTTTGAACTAGCCTCACCAATGCATCATATACTGCTTGATCTCCATGTGGATGGTACTTTCCGAGGACATCTCCAACTACTCTTGCACACTTTCTAAATGGTCTATCTGGTGTTAAGCCTAGTTCGTACATTGCAAATAGTATTCTTCTCTGTACAGGTTTGAGGCCGTCTCTTGCGTCGGGTAAAGCACGTCCAACAATCACACTCATTGCATATTCAAGATAAGAACGTTGCATTTCTTCTTGGAGTGAGATAGAAGTGAAGTTTTTCTTATCCATTAGAGCCCAAAATTGAATATTTATTAATTAACTAAATTAAGACTAATAGGTAAACAAATATTTACCAGTCTCGAAATTTAAGAAGATGCATCTATTTTGGATTTTGCTAATATTACATCTTTTTGTAGCTGTTTATTTTGTAAAAGGATTTCTGTTGAAGCTTGCAGTTTTTCTCCCCATAATTGTTCTTTTCTATAATTATAATTAACATAATTTGGATCTTTTGATAAAGCTTTTTTTGCAAGTTCAAGTGCTAATTTAATATCTTTAAACCTTAAACAAGAGGCAAGCCCAAGTAATGGCTCAGCGTTATCTTCAATCGAGATTGCTTTTTCAAAAAGTTTGATTGATAGACTTATGTCGTTTTTTTCGAAATAAGCTAAACCCTGATTATTGAATGCTTGCCAGAAATCAGGTTTAATTTTTATAGATCTATCAAATAACTTAATAGCTTTAAAGTAATTTTTTTCCATTAAAAAAATATTCCCTAATTGAAAAATAGCTTTGTAGTTATTTGGTTCAATCCTTAATCCTTTTTCTAAAGTATTCTTTGCCTTGTTTTGTTGTGAAATTTGTAAGTAAATATTACTTTTAGCAAAATATATTTCGCTAATATTTGGATTAATTTTTTGGGCTTTATCTAATGAATTTAAAGCGTTTTTGTATAGTTTGTTAGCTACCTGTGCTTCAGATAAAATTAACCATAGTTTTTCATCTTTTGCATTAATCTTTACAGCTAATTTAGCTAAGTTCAGACTGTCTTCGTATTGACCAAAAAATAAAAGTTGATATGCATTTTTGCCAATAGATAAACTTTCCTTTTCTAAATTTTGTACTGTTGGGAAATAATAATAGGGAATTATAGATTGAACTTTTTCTATTTTAAGAAAGCAAAAACTCATTAAATAGACGAATAGTATATTTTTTAAAAACCTTCTCATAATTTAATTTTGTTATTCCTTAGATTTGCTTCTATGTTTCTTTTCCACATCCATGGTTTAATTCTTTTTAAGGTAGTTCCTTTAAGATTTTCTTCCCACGTTTTATCATCCCAATTTAAAGAATCAATACCAAGATTTTTCATCCATTCTTTAGGAGTAGTTTCAAAAGTATTATTGTATGGTACGGAATTATTCCAAGGGCATACATCTTGACAAATATCACATCCTGCAACCCATCCATTCAAATTTTCTTCTATTTTTTTTGGAATATTTTTTTCTCTGTTTTCTATTGTGTGATATGCAATGCAGAGATCAGATTGTATAACGAAGGGCTCTACTATTGCCTTGGTTGGACAACTTTCAATACACATATCACATTTTCCACAAAGTGATTGATGAGGTTTATCCGGTATTAAATCTTTTGTAAGGATTATAAAACCTAACGTAAACCAAGAACCATTTTTTTTGCTTATCAAATTACTATTTTTCCCTATCCAGCCAAGACCTGATTCCTCAGCCCATGCTTTTTCAAGAAGTGGAGAGGTATCTACACATATTTTCCATTTGCAATCAGGAATTTCAAGATTGATCCATTTACCAACATTCTTTAATTTTTTATAAATCACTTTATGATAGTCTTCTCCTTGGCTAAATTTTCCTATTTTGAAGCTGTTGTTGTAGTTGTTGTCTGAACTTATGTAAGTAAATCCAACGCTTAGAATACTTTTTGCATCTTTAAGAAGTGCGTTTATGTTTTTCCTTTTTTCTGCTTCCATCCATTTCATTTCAGCATGATGGTTATTTGATAACCATCTTTCTAATGCATTAGTTCTTAATTTTAAGCGCGAACTACCAGGAATTGAAGCAATTCCGGCTATGGTAAAACCTTCATAAATCGCCCTTTCTTTTAATTTTTTACTTATTTCTATTTTGTCTTTAATAGTATTGATCATTTCTTTATTATGCATAGCATTTTTTTTAAAAGTTATTTTTTAGCAAAGAAACTAATAAATAATTTTAATTTATTAAAAAAAAATATATCCTAACTTAGTAAAAACAGTTAAATTATTAGTAAAGTAAATTTAGTAAGAAACATTATTTTGGTTGAATCTAATCAAAACCAAGATTCGAACCTAGGATCTAGGCTTCAACAGGATCTAAAAAATGATCTCATAGCAGGTTTGTTGGTTGTAATACCATTAGCAACAACAATCTGGCTTTCATCATTGGTTAGTAAATTTGTTTTAACATTAGTTACTTCTGTTCCGAAACAATTAAATCCTTTTATTAATTTAAATCCTTTACTACAAGATTTAATTAATCTTACTTTGGGTTTAACTGTTCCTTTGTTAGCTATTTTGCTAATAGGCTTAATGGCGAGAAATTTTGTAGGAAGATGGTTGTTAGAATTTGGAGAAGGTACTTTATCAAAAATTCCTGTAGCAGGCGCAGTTTATAAAACTCTTAAACAATTGCTTGAAACTTTTTTAAGTAATAAATCTAACCGGTTTAGAAGGGTTGTTTTAGTTGAATATCCACGGGAAGGTTTATATAGTGTAGGCTTTGTAACTGGTGATGTTGGCCCTTCTATGCAGACAGAATTGGAAGAAAAGTTACTAAGTGTTTTTATACCTACTGCGCCAAACCCAACTACTGGTTGGTACACATTGGTTCCAGAGACCTCTGTTAAAGATTTGGATATTTCTGTCGAAGATGCTTTTAGAACAATTATCTCGGCTGGGATAGTCAATCCAGATGAGAAAAATAACACCACAAATCCAACATTTTCAAAATTATTTTCTCAATTACGTGCTTCCACTAATACTTCTTCTTAGTTGATGCATAATAATAGATCTCTGTCTAGAGAATTATCTTTAATTTCTTTAGGCTTGATAAAAGATAAAGGTGATTTTAAATTAAATAAATTGCAGATAGAAGAGATTTTTGAATCTGCTCTGGATTCTTTAATCAATCATTGCAGAGACGAATTAGATAATTGCGAATCAGATTTAGAAAATGCATCACAAAAAATATTAGAGAGTGAATTGCAAGAAGGGATTGATTCCTCTTTTGCAAATGTTAGAGAGGAGTTAAAAAAATCTATAAAAAAAATTGAAACTGTAATGAATACACTTTCAGTAACTTTAGACTTTCCAAAATTAATAGTTTCTAGTGGACAAATTGATATCAGAGAGGATGTGATTCAGAGGATCAGAAATATTATTGATAATCTTACGATTATTGATTCTGATATTGATCAATCAATGGATGGTTGGAGATTAAAAAGACTACCAAGAATTGATCGTGATATTTTGCGTTTAGCATATGTAGATATTAATTTTCTGGATACACCTGTTGCTGTTGCTTGTGATGAGGCAGTAAATTTAGCTAATAAATATAGTGATATGCAAGGAAGAAAATTTATTAATGGAGTCTTAAGGAGATTACAAACACTTAAATTGCAATAATTATTTGATATAAATAAATAATATTTTAAAATTTACAAAATACGAATTATAAATATCAATGACTAATACCAATTCTGATAATTCTCGAGAGTGGGCTGCACAAGCTTATGCACTTTTAAAAAAAAAGCAGGAAGAACAGAAGCAAGAATTAATTAAGCAGGAAGAACAGAAGCAAGAATTAATTAAGCAGGAAGAACAGAAGCAAGAATTAATTAAGCAGGAAGAACAGAAGCAAGAATTAATTAAGCAGGAAGAACAGAAGCAACCTTTGATTGATAGTCTTAACACAGAAAATGTTCCAGGAACTACTAAAACTATTGATGAAACTGAATTGGGAGAATTCGATGATAATTTTACTTGGTCTGCAATGGTATTAGCTGCCCAAGGAAAAGAAATAAACCAAATATCGATAGATGAAATTGATTGGTTAACTAAATTAAGAAGAGGTTTAGAAGAAACTAGAAAAGGATTTGTTACTGAATTATTGGACAAATTAGGAGATGATCCTCTTACACCAGAATCTCTCGATGATTTAGAGACCTTACTAATAAGAGCGGATGTCGGGATTGATTCAACTGATAAAGTTATAAGTTCTCTTAGAAAAAAATTAAACGAAGAAGTCGTCGGTGGAGAAGCAGGAATAAAATTCTTAAAGAAGGAATTAAAATTAATTATCGATAAACCTATAAAAAATTCAGGTACTGATCTTTTAGTACCTCAAAAAGGTAAGTTAAATGTTTGGTTATTAGTAGGAGTTAATGGTGTTGGTAAAACTACTACATTGGGAAAATTAGCTTATTTATCTTCAAGGAGTAATTATAAAACCCTGATAGCTGCAGCTGATACTTTTAGAGCTGCTGCAGTAGAACAACTAAAAGTATGGGGTGAGAGGAGTAATGTTGATGTTATATCTAATCAATCAAAAAATGCTGATCCAGCGGCTGTGGTTTTTGATGCAATTAATTCTGCAAAAAAAAGAAATATTGACTTATTACTAGTTGATACAGCAGGAAGATTGCAAACAAAAAATAATTTGATGGATGAATTAGCCAAAATAAAAAAAATTATTGATAAAAAGGTTCCAGATGCAATTGTTGAATCATTATTAGTTTTAGATGCCAGTCAAGGTCAAAATGGGCTTAAGCAAGCCAAAAGTTTTGCCAAATCAGCAAATTTAAGTGGAGCAATCATTACTAAATTAGATGGAACTTCTAGAGGAGGAGTTTCTTTAGCTGTCTCTGAAGAAGTTAATTTGCCTATAAGATTTATTGGCGCTGGAGAAGGCATAAAGGATTTGAGACCCTTTAATAGTTATGAATTTGTCGAGGCTTTGCTTGCAGATAAATAAATATTTAATTAAATTTTTTTAAAAATTTAAATTTAATGTTAAAACATACTTATCTATTAAATTTGTTGTGACAAATAATCAGCAAGAAAAATTATTTTCAAACAAATTTATCCAAAACTTTTTAGATAATGAATCTACATTATCTTTAAATAATAAATATAAATTTGCTGAAATTGCATCTTCATTAGCATATTATTTAAAATCTTTTTCCAACATAAATAAACTACTAGATTACATATGCTTAATTTTTAAACATATTTTTAATGAAAAAATAATTTTCATTATCCCTTTAGATTATGAGGGAGAAATATGGTTTGAAAATATAAAAATTTCTGCTAATGATGAATCTTTTAAAATTCAAGAAGAAATTAAAAGTTGTTTTAATCAATTTAATTTTTCTAAAAATTTTAAAATTAAAGAAATTCTTACTCTTGAAAATGCTTTAAAAAAAAATTTTAAAGAATATAAAATCGAAACAGAAAAGATATTATCTAGAGGTAAATGTAGAGGTTTTATTTATATTTTCAGCAAAGATTTATCTGGTAATCCTATTACAAATGATTGTAATTTTAATTTTATTCAAAATTCTCTTGCTGTTGGATTAGAAAATTACTGCTTAATAAAAACAAAGAAAAAGCATGAGAACGTTGATAGAGAGATTTCTACAGGAGCTGAGATACAATCTCAATTACTTCCAGATTATTGCCCATCTATTTATGGTGTTGACCTTGCAGCACATTGTAGACCTGCTCTCCAGTTAGGAGGAGATTACTATGATTTTATGTGTCTAAAGATGAATATTTCAGAAAAAAGAAAAGAAAAAGCTAGATGGGCCTTAGTTATAGGCGATGTTATGGGCAAAGGTATTCCTGCTGGTCTTTTGATGACCATGTTAAGAGGAATGTTGCGTGCAGAGGTTCTTACAGGTTTACCTCCGGATAGAATTTTGCATGATTTGAATCAACTAGCAATAAATGATTTAGATCAATCACATAGATTCGTAACATTATTTTATTCAGATTATGATCCTAGGACTAGAAAATTGAGATTTGCAAATGCTGCACACAATCCTCCTTTGTTGTGGAAAAGCTCAGATCAGAAAATTATAAAATTAGATGCTGAAGGATTTGTACTCGGACTACAAAAAGAAGCTGAATATAAATGTGGTGAAATCAAGCTTAGTGAAAATGATTTAGTGCTTTATTACACTGATGGAGTAATAGATACCTCTAATTCTTTAGGAGAAAGATTTGATGAGGAAAGGTTAATTAAAATTTTTACAAGATTATGCAAGCAATCTTTTACATCTCAAGAAATTTTAAATAAAATATTTAAAAAATTAGATGATTTCACAGGACAAAATAGACATCTCGAGGATGATGCCTCTATGGTTATTTTTCAATTGAAATAGATATTTTTTGTCACCTATATAAAAAAATGCTTTATTAGATATATAAAGTTATTAATTGATATGGCAAAAGTTTGGAGTAAACGATTTGATAATACACTTAACCCTTTCATTGAAAAATTTAATGCTTCAATTGGTTTTGATAGAAAACTTATTTTAGAAGATTTAGATTGTTCGATTGCCCATGCAAAAATGCTTGGTAAAACTCAAGTTTTATCTTCTTCTGAAACTTTGCAAATCATAAATGGTCTAGAGACAATAAAAGTTCAATATTTGGAAGGCAAATTTTTTCCTAGTCCTCCCTCTGAAGATATTCATTATTGTATTGAAGAAAAACTGATTAGTTTAATTGGTGAGACAGGAAAAAAATTACATACAGGTAGAAGTAGAAATGATCAGGTTGGCACGGATATAAGATTATGGCTAAGGAAAGAGATTGATAATCTCGAAATTTTAATAACTGATTTGCAAAAATCCTTTTTAAATCTTGCGAAATCAAATATTTATACCTTAATTCCTGGATATACACATATGCAAAGAGCGCAACCATTATCTTTAGCTCATCATTTATTGGCTTATTTGGAGATGTTTCAAAGAGATCGAGAAAGGTTTAAAGAAGTAAGATCAAGAGTTAATACTTCCCCATTAGGAGCTGCAGCACTAGCTGGGACAAAAATAAAAATAGATAGGAACTTTACAGCTTCAGAATTAGGTTTTGAAAAGATATATCACAATAGTATTGATGCAGTTAGTGATAGAGATTTTTGTATAGAGTTTGTTTCTGCATCTGCTTTAGTAATGTCTCATTTGAGTAAAATTTCGGAGGAAATAATTTTATGGGTAACTGATGAATTTTCTTTTGCAACATTAACAGACAAATGTGCCACAGGCAGTAGCTTAATGCCGCAGAAAAAGAATCCTGATGTTCCAGAATTGATAAGAGGTAAAACAGGAAGAGTGTATGGACATCTTCAAGCATTGTTAACTATGGTAAAAGGTGTACCACTTGCATATAATAAGGATTTTCAAGAAGATAAAGAACCAATATTTGATACTGCAGAGACTATATCATCTTGTATTAAAGCAATGACTATTTTAATTAATGAGGGCATTGAATTTAATATTGAAAATTTATCTTCTTCGGTAAAAAATGATTTTTCTAATGCCACTGATTTGGCTGATTATTTAGTTGAAAAAAATGTTCCTTTTAGGACCGCATATCAAGTTGTGGGTGAAATTGTTAAGTATTGCTCAGAGAGAAAAATCTTATTTAAAAATCTTAAAATTGAGGATTTTAAAAAATTTCATCCTAAATTTGAAGAAGATGTTTTTGTAGATCTTGAACCACTTAATGTCGTTAAGTCAAGAACTAGTGAAGGTGGTACAGGTTTTACCCAAGTTGAAAAGGAGGTTAATAATTGGCAGAAAAAATTGTTACTTTGAGTCTCAATTATTTTTCTACAACAAGGGTATGCTTTGAAGTAGAATAATAAAGTATTTTAATTAAACTGCTATTTGTAGTTTTTTTTATTCGGTAAATTTTCTTTGTTGAGTTTAAAGTGAGTATTTTTGTTGGCAATTTGCCTTTCCGCGCGGAGCGTGAAGATGTTTTACAGTTATTTTCCCCTTTTGGTGAAGTTTTAAATTGTTCTCTTCCTCTTGAAAGAGATACAGGAAGAAAAAGAGGATTTGCATTTGTTGAAATGGCAGATGAAGCAATTGAAGCTACGGCTATTGATGGTCTGCAAGGTACAGAGCTTATGGGTAGGCCATTAAGAATCAATAAAGCAGAGCCAAGAGGATCCGGGGGACCTCGAAGGGGAGGAAGAGGTGGTTACGGCGGTGGCGGCAATTCAGGTGGCTACGGTGGTAACAATGGTGGTTACGGCGGTGGCGGCAATTCTGAACCTAATAGTTCTTACACCAATAAATCCTCAGGTGCAGAAGGTTGGGAAGATAGAAGTTATGGGAACTCTTCTGAGAATTCTGAATATGAAAGTGGCAGAAGTAGGAGAAAAAGGGGAGTCTCAAATGGAGGTAATGCTTCAAATGGTGAAAATTAGTAACCCATTTCTTTAAGCATAGAAGTTAATTTAAGAAGATACTCAATATCTAATTCCTTACTTATAGATTTCGTTGAAATTTGATTTCTCCAAATTTTTGCTTTTGGAATACCTTGGACTAAATTTATGAGATGTTTACAAATATCCCAAGAATTTCCTCCTTCAGTTAAATGTTTATCTATGTAAGGAATTAAAGAGAAGATAATATCTGAAGCGGATTTTGGTTTTGTATTGATTCCATAAACCTTTTTATCAATTTCAGACCATCTTAATGGATGTTTATATACTGATCGTCCAATCATTACACCATCAAAATCATTTAGGGCTAATAAAGATTCATCTATATTTGTGAAACCACCATTGATTTCTATTAGTAATTCTGGGTTTGATTTTTTCAATTTTTTTACCAGATCGTATTTAAGAGGAGGGATCGTCCTGTTTTGTTTCGGATTAAGACCTTTTAATATGGCTTTTCTCGCATGAACTGTAAATCTATCTGCACCGGAATTTGCAATACTTCTTACGAAATTATTCAAACTTATGAAACTGTCATCTTTGTCTACACCGATTCTGTGTTTAATCGTCACAGGCAAGTTGCAGCTATTTTTTAAAGATTCTATGCATTTTGCTACTTTTTCAGGATCTTTCATAAGTGAAGCTCCAAAATTTCCAGAACAGACTCTTGGACTTGGGCACCCAACATTAAAGTTTATTTCGTCATAACCCCAATCCTGTGCCATTTTGGCAGCCTCTTGAAGAATTTCAGGATTGTCTCCACCAAATTGTATTGATATAGGGTGTTCTTCATTGTTGTAATCTAAAAATTTTTCTTTTTCCTTCGTATAAATTAAACTTTGGGCTACTATCATCTCTGTATATAAAAGAGCTTTAGAACTTATTTGCCTCATAATCATTCTGAAATGTTTATCAGTAAAATCCATCATTGGGGCAATACTTAATTTATGATTATTTTTAATAGAATTAGTATGATCAGAACTCATTATTTTTATGTGATTTAAATATATGAATCAATTTCTATCAAGAAGAACTTTTATTGTAATTCCTACTATGTCAATTTTAAAAATAATCTTTAATCCTTTGCAAGTTTTAGCTTCTTCGCTTGCTTCTAAAGAGGAGTGGAATTTATCAAAAGATGAATGGAAATCAAGGCTAAGTCCAGAATCCTATTATATTTTGAGGGAGGAAGGCACTGAAAGAGCTTTCAGTAGCGAATTAAATAATGAGAAAAGAAAAGGGGTTTTTCACTGCGCAGGATGTGATTTACCACTTTTTCTTTCAGATAAAAAGTACGATAGTGGCACTGGATGGCCAAGTTTTTGGGATCCAATTGAAGGATCAGTTGCAACAAAGGTTGATTTTAAGTTAATTGTCCCAAGAACGGAATATCACTGCTCTAGATGTGGAGGTCACCAAGGACATGTCTTTAATGATGGGCCACTTCCTACAGGAAAAAGATACTGTAATAACGGACTAGCATTAAGATTTGTTCCTGAGTAAAAATTTGTGCGGCCTTCCGCAACTTGTTTTGTGCATCACTTTATTGGAAAATGGTTTTATTAAATTTTTAGAAAAATGATTGAAAATCAATCAGACAATATTGATATTAAAGAAAATGATGTTTCTAATCAGGATAATGCCCCTGGGGATACTTCATTCGCTGAAGATAAAATAATCGAAAATGATGAATTATCTCCACAAAAAACAGAAGAAATAAATACCGAAGAATTAAAAAATACTATTTCCAATAATGATGCAAGGTTAGAACAGTTAGAAAAAGAGCACGAAACATTAAAAAATCAATATGTAAGAATTTCAGCAGATTTTGATAATTTTAGAAAAAGGCAGTCTAGAGATCAAGACGATTTAAAAGTCCAACTTGTTTCTAAAACTTTAACTGCAATACTCCCAATTGTTGATAATTTTGAGAGAGCAAGACAGCAACTTAAACCTGAAAGTGAAGAAGCTCAAGCCCTTCATAGAAGTTATCAAGGATTGTATAAACAATTAGTAGAAGTTTTAAAACAACAAGGAGTTGCACCTATGAGAGTTGTTGGCCAACAATTTGATCCAAATTTGCATGAAGCTGTATTAAAAGAGCCAAGTGAAGAGTTTAAAGAAGATTTTATTGTAGAAGAATTGCAGCGAGGATATCATTTAGAGGGAAAGGTTTTGAGACATGCATTGGTTAAAGTTTCTATGGGACCTGGCAAACAAAATTCACAAGAGGAAGTAGAAAAGGATACAGTTGAAGAAGGTATTGATTCAGAGGAAAATACTTCTGAAGATGTATAAATTCCAAATTTTTAATTGAGCATTGTCTAATGGCTGATTTTTACCAAATACTTGGAGTTTCAAGAGATGCTGATGCGGACACCTTAAAAAGGGCTTATAGAAAATTAGCAAGACAATATCATCCTGACGTTAATAAAGAACCTGGTGCTGAAGATAAGTTTAAAGAAATTGGCAAGGCTTATGAAGCATTAGCTGATCCTGAAACAAGAGCTAGATATGATCAGTTTGGAGAGGCTGGCCTTGGAGGTGCAGCTGGAATGCCTGATATGGGCGATATGGGTGGGTTTGCAGATTTATTTGAAACCTTTTTTAATGGCTTCGGAGGACAAAACCCTCAGGGAGGAAGAACTCAAAGAAGAGGTCCTCAACAAGGAGATGATTTAAGATATGATCTTAATGTTGATTTTAAAGATGCAATATTTGGCCAACAAAGAGAAATTACAATTCCTCATCTTGAGACATGTGAAGTCTGTAGGGGAACAGGTGCCAAACCAGGAACTGGACCAAAAACTTGCACAACTTGCGGAGGAAGTGGACAAGTTAGAAGAGCTACGAGAACACCATTTGGTAATTTCACACAAGTAGCTGAATGTCCTTCATGTAATGGAACTGGTCAAATAATCTCAGATCCATGTACAAGTTGCGGTGGTAATGGAGTAAAGCAAGTAAGAAAAAAATTACGAATTAATATTCCTGCAGGAGTTGATACTGGTACTAAATTAAGAGTTTCCGGAGAGGGAAATGTTGGTTTGAAAGGTGGCCCACCTGGAGATCTTTATGTTTTTATCAAGGTGAAGAATGATTCAAAATTAAAAAGAGATGGTGTGACTATTTATTCAGAAATAGCTGTGAGTTATTTACAGGCAATTTTAGGAGATACTGTTGAAATTACTACAGTTGATGGCAATGTTAATTTAAAAATTCCTAGTGGTACGCAACCAAATACAACTCTTTCACTTGAGAATAAAGGGGTACCTAGACTTGGTAATCCAGTTGCCAGAGGAAATCATGAAGTTCTAATAAAGGTAAAATTGCCAACTCGTATAACTGACGAAGAGCGAAATCTTTTAGAGGGTTTAGCTTCTCAATATTCAGATAAAAATATCAATTCCAGTAGTGGACTATTTAGTAAATTATTTGGTAAAGAATCTTAATGACTTCCTTAAAGTATTTGGATCTTAAATCTGTTCCATGTCCTTTAAATGTTGTCAAAATTAAATTGGCTTTAGAGAAGTTATCC
>QCHO01000025.1 GCA_003279535.1 Prochlorococcus sp. AG-402-C22 | reverse complement strand
TAAATTATTCTCTTCCGATATTCCATTAAAAAAACTTCCAACTCAATATATTGGGTTTTCTCCAGAACATAAGGGTTTTGCTGGGACAATTTCACTTTCCTCAAATTTAATAACCTCAATGATTAAGGAAGTTGGAGGTCAATTATCTGAAATGGGTTTTAAAAGATTGATATTGATTAATGGACATGGAGGTCAAATCTCACTATTAAATACAGCTGCAAGAGAGCTAAGAAGTTTCTCACCTGGGATTGCAGTTTTCCCTTGTTTCTTATGGAGTGGCGTTGATGGATTAAGTGATTTGTTAACAAAAACTGAGATCAAAGATGGGCTTCATGCTTCTTTAGCTGAAACAAGTTTGATGCTCGCTTTAAAACCAGAATTAGTAGGTGATGAACGGCCAAATGAGGGTATTAAAGGGAAGATCCCAGAAGGTTGGAGTCTAGAGGGAAATGCTCCTACTGCTTGGCTCACTGATGACTTCAGTAAATCAGGTGTTATAGGGGATAGTAGAGGAGCAAATGAGTCTTTAGGAAAAAATTTAAAGGAATTATTGATTAATCATTGGTTCAAATTGATAATGAATTTGATGGAATCAGATTGGCCAAACAATTCTTAAATAAATTTAAGTAAAAAATGTGACTTAACAATTGAAACTATTTTCATGATATTTAAATAAACTCACTATAATCATGTAATATTCATGCATAATGAGGTAAAGATTACTGTCATGCAAACTCTAGAATCAAATAAAAAAACTACTCAGCAATCCCCTGCTTCGATTTCTTTAAATTTGCCAGACTTTACGACAGATTCTTATAAGGATGCATACAGCAGAATAAACGCAATAGTTATAGAGGGTGAGCAAGAGGCTCATGATAATTACATTTCAATAGCAACTTTAATACCTAATGAGTTAGAAGAGTTAACTAAATTGGCGAGAATGGAAATGAAACATAAAAAAGGCTTTACTGCATGTGGAAGAAATTTAGGGGTAGAAGCTGACATGGAGTTTGCTAAAAAATTCTTTTCTAAATTACATGGTAATTTTCAAATTGCTTTAAAAAAAGGAAATCTAACAACATGTCTTTTAATACAAGCCATTTTAATCGAAGCATTTGCAATCTCTGCTTATAACGTCTACATACGAGTTGCAGATCCTTTTGCAAAAAAAATAACAGAGGGAGTGGTTAAAGATGAATATCTTCATTTAAATTATGGTCAAGAGTGGCTTAAAGAGAATTTATCCACTTGTAAGGAGGAATTAATGGAAGCTAATAAGGTTAACCTTCCCTTAATTAAAAAGATGTTAGACGAAGTAGCAGATGATGCATCGGTTTTGGCTATGGACAGAGAAGAATTAATGGAAGAATTTATGATTGCTTATCAAGATACCCTTATGGAAATAGGTCTAGATAATAGAGAAATTGCAAGAATGGCGATGGCAGCTATTGTTTAATTATTTTTCCACTTAATTAAGCATTTTAATAATTAATCTTTCTATTTAAGTTGATACCTCTGTGCTATTCTTCATAACATCGTACAGAAACCATTAATAAATTATAAATGTTTGGGTTAATAGGCCACTCAACTAGTTTTGAAGATGCAAAAAGAAAAGCTTCGTTACTAGGCTTTGATCATATTGCAGATGGCGACCTAGATGTTTGGTGTACAGCTCCTCCTCAATTGGTTGAGAATGTAGAAGTTAAGAGTGCTACTGGAATATCTATTGAAGGTTCTTACATAGATTCTTGCTTTGTTCCTGAAATGCTTTCTAGGTTTAAAACGGCTAGAAGAAAAGTATTAAATGCTATGGAACTAGCTCAGAAAAAAGGGATTAACATTACCGCTTTAGGAGGATTTACTTCTATTATTTTCGAGAACTTTAATCTTCTACAGCACAAACAAATTAGAAATACTTCATTAGAGTGGGAAAGGTTTACTACTGGCAATACTCATACCGCATGGGTTATTTGTAAGCAACTAGAAATAAATGCCCCTCGTATTGGGATAGACCTTAAAAAGGCAACTGTTGCTGTAATTGGTGCTACAGGTGATATTGGTAGTGCTGTTTGTAGATGGCTTATAAATAAAACTGGGATTTCAGAACTTCTTATGGTAGCAAGACAACAAGAACCACTAGCACTATTACAAAAAGAATTAGATGGTGGCACCATAACAAGTTTAGATGAGGCATTGCCTCAGGCGGATATTGTAGTGTGGGTTGCAAGTATGCCTAAAACTATTGAAATTGATACTGATAACTTAAAAAAACCATGTTTAATGATTGATGGTGGATACCCAAAAAATCTTGATGAGAAATTTCAGGGCGAAAATATTCATGTTTTAAAAGGGGGTATAGTAGAGTTTTTCCACGATATTGGTTGGAATATGATGGAACTTGCGGAAATGCAAAACCCTCAGCGAGAGATGTTTGCTTGCTTTGCAGAAGCTATGATTTTAGAATTTGAAAAGTGTCATACAAATTTTAGTTGGGGAAGAAATAACATTTCTCTTGAAAAGATGGAATTTATTGGAGCAGCCTCTTTAAAACATGGTTTTTCTGCGATTGGACTTGATAAGCAATCTAAAGTATTAACTGTTTAAATTATGGCTAAACGTTACCTTCTTGATTTTGAAAAGCCTCTTGTTGAACTTGAGAAACAGATAGAGCAAATTAAAGAATTAGCAAGAGATTCAGAAGTGGATGTTAGTCAACAGCTTCTACAGCTTGAAACCTTAGCGGCTAGGAGAAGAGAAGAAATATTTAAATCTCTTACTCCTGCTCAAAAGATTCAGGTAGCTAGGCATCCTCAAAGACCTAGCACTTTGGATTTTGTCCAAATGTTTTGTGATGACTGGATCGAATTGCATGGAGACAGAAATGGTGGCGATGATATGGCACTAATTGGGGGAATAGGTTCGATAAATAATAGACCTGTGTTGATGTTAGGGCATCAGAAAGGAAGGGATACAAAAGAAAATGTAGTAAGAAACTTTGGGATGGCAAAACCAGGAGGTTACAGAAAAGCTCTTAGATTAATGCAGCATGCAAATAGATTTTCCTTGCCTATACTTACATTTATTGATACTCCTGGAGCTTATGCTGGTTTAAAAGCTGAAGAACAGGGTCAAGGGGAAGCGATTGCGAGAAACCTTCGAGAGATGTTTGGATTAAAAGTCCCAATTGTGGCTACTGTCATTGGAGAAGGAGGTTCAGGAGGTGCACTTGGTATAGGTGTTGCTGATAGGTTACTAATGTTTGAACACAGTGTTTACACAGTTGCTAGTCCAGAAGCATGTGCATCAATTTTGTGGAGAGATGCTGCGAAGGCACCAGAAGCTGCATCAGCACTTAAAATTACAGGTAAAGATTTACTTAAATTGGGGATAATAGATGAGGTTTTGCCAGAACCTTCTGGTGGTAATAATTGGGCTCCTTTAGATGCTGGTAATACATTGAAAGAGGCTATTGAGAAACACCTTAATGATTTATTGCAAATGCCTGAAGATGAATTAATTGAGGAAAGATACAAAAAATTTAGGGTTTTAGGTAAATTTATCGAAGCAAATAATATTGAAGAGATTTATAGTGAAATTCCTCAAAAAACTGAATAAATTGAAACTAGCTTTTATAACGGGTGCTACGAAAGGTATTGGTAGATCTACCGCAATTACTTTTGCTAATGCTGGCTGGGATTTAATTTTACTATCCAGGAATATGGATTTAATGGAGAAACTAAAAAGCGAACTTTTGACTACTAAATCAAAAATTAGCCTAGTTAAATGTGATTTATCTAATCCTCTAGAAATAGAGCATTGTGTTAAGGAAGCAATTGAAAAGTATGGGTGCCCTTCAGTCTTAATAAATAATGCCGGTTGTGCATTTAATGGCCCTTTAGTTGAAATGGATTTAGGTCAATGGGAACAAACTATTCAAATAAACCTCACAAGTGTTTTTCAAATTTGCAGCTCAATAATTCCTCATATGAGAAAAAATGGTGGTTTAGTCATTAATGTTAGTAGTCATGCCTCTTATAATGCATTCCCCCAATGGGGAGCTTATTGTATTTCAAAATCTGCACTAGCTATGTTTACTAAATGCTTGAGGGAAGAGGAGAGATCTAATTCAATAAGGGCGTGCACAATAACTCTTGGTTCAGTAAATACTCCTCTTTGGGACTCAGAATCAATCAATTCTGATTTTGATAGAACATCTATGCTCTCCTCAAGCGAGGTATCAGATACTATTCTATACATGGCTCAAAAACCAGAATCACAATTAATTGAAGACTTGACTTTGATGCCCTCTGGTGGAGCCTTTTAAACATTCCTAATGTCTATTTAATCTCAAAACAGTGATTATTTTTAGTGCTTTTTGAACCCGATTGAACAAGAGAATGTGATATAGTATATAAGCAAACAAGCTTTTGGAAGATACAGTTAATTAAGTTGCATACAATTTTCTGTTTAGAATTTTATGACCTCTACATTACCCAACGATAATATTAGAAACTTTGACGACCAGATTACTAATAAACTTATATCTGAAATTATAAGAGACAGAATTAAGAATTCTGGAACAAGATTTAATGCTAACGATAATATTTCAGATTTTATTAATCCTGGAGAATTAGAAATTTTAGAAAAAGAAGTTGTCTCAAGAGTTAAAGACTTACTTAAATCTCTAATAATAGATGTTGAAAATGATCATAATACTCAAGAAACTGCTGAAAGAGTCTCAAAGATGTATTTAAATGAAGTTTTTAAAGGTAGATATCATGAACAACCTAAAGTCACAAGTTTCCCAAATGACAAGAATCTTGATGAGATTTATACAGTTGGCCCTATTTCCGTCAGATCTGCATGCTCACATCACTTAGTCCCAATTCTAGGAGAGTGCTGGATAGGTATTAAACCTGGGAATAAGGTCATAGGACTTTCAAAATTTGCGAGAGTTGCTGATTGGGTTTTTTCAAGACCTCATATTCAGGAAGAAGCTGTAATGATACTTGCAGATGAAATTGAAAAATTGTGTGAACCTAAAGGTTTAGGCATTATTGTAAAGGCTCAACATTATTGTATGAAGTGGAGGGGAGTTAAGGAACCAAATACAAGTATGATTAATTCTGTAGTAAGAGGTGATTTTAGACATGATTTAAGTTTAAAACAAGAATTTTTTGAGCTTGTAAAACAGCAATCTGCTACAAATAATTACTAATAATTTTTTAAACACTCAATTATCTTCTTTGTTTTTTTTAGATCTTTTAAACCTGGAGAAATTTCAATACTGCTAGAAATGTCTAGTCCATCTGGTTTGATTTCATTTAAAATCTCATCAATCCATTTAATTGATATTCCACCTGCTAACCACCAAGGTTTGCTAAATTTTAGATTTTTTAGATAGTTAGATTTTATTTTTTTCCCTGAACCTCCATAAGTTTTTTCATTCCAGGAATCAAGCAGTATCGCATCTACAAAATCTTCAAAAGGTTTTATTTTATCCAAGTCTTTTTCCGTTTTTATCCTAAAAGCCTTCCATAGGCCAATATTTGGGATTTTTTCTCTTATTTTTTTACAGTAATCGATATCCTCATCACCATGTAATTGAATGATAGTTTCACTTGGGTTGCCTAAGAAATTTTTGATAATTAAATCTATAGGACAATTTTGCACGACAGATACTCTATCGATTTTTGGATAAAAACTTTCTAAGGTTTTAAATATTTTTTTCTTAATTTCAGCTGATACGTACCTTGGTGACTCTTCAACCGAAATAATGCCAATAGCATGCGCTCCTAATTTAGCGACTTGAAGAGCTTGTTCTTCGGACATTAGTCCACAAATTTTAACTAAAGTAGTACTCTTGGGCATATCATTATCCTGTATGTAAAATTAATATTATTGCTAAATATAGCGGAGATTATTTTTGAGAAGTTGGCAAATTTTTAAAATATGGGGAATTCCCTTCAAAATTCATCCTTATTGGTTTGTTATTCTCTTTTTATTCTCGTGGAGCATAAGTAATCAAGTTAATTTATCTTCTGGTGATGTCTACAATACAAAAGAAGCTTGGATTATAGGTTTTTTAACTTCTTTTTTCTTATTATCTTCAATTATTTCCCATGAGGTTTTACATACCTTTGTTTCTTTAAATCAGGGAGTAAAAATAAAAAAAATTACTTTTTATTTTCTCGGAGCAATTTTACAAATAGATAAGTATTGTGAAACTGCTATAGGTAATATAAAAATCGCAATTGTTAGACCTCTATTATGTTTTGCTACAGCATTTATTCTACTTTTAATTAGTAATTACATTGCATCTCAAGAAATAATATTCATCAATATAATCTCTAGAGTAGGTATATTAAATTTATTCTTAGGCTTTTTAAATTTGATTCCAATAGGTTCTTTAGATGGAGGAAATTTATTAAAAAGTATTATTTGGCATTTCTCAGGTAGTAAAAACAAAGGGAGAAACTTTCTCAATAAAGTAAATTTATCTTTATCTTTTTTAGTTCTTATATTTGGGATAATCTGTTTATTTAGATTTAACTTTTACTATGGTCTTATTCTTTCTTTTTTAGGATTGTTTGGAGTTAATTCTTCAAAGTCAGAAAGTCAATTTTTTAAAATTGAAAATATACTTAAATTTAGCAAAGTTTCTGAGCTTAAATTAAAGCCGTTAAGAAAAATTGAATTCGATTCTAATTTCTCAGAATTGAATAGATTAATAAAAAATAAAAAGGATTCATCAGATAAATATTTTTTTGTTACGAATAATGGAAGATGGACTGGTTTTATTGATGAGAATATTTTAAAAACCATCTCCATAAAAAAGTGGGAACGGAACTTTGTTGGAGATTTTAAGAAGCCAATCGATAGTTTTCAAAGTGTTTATAGTAACGATAAATTGTGGAAAACTATAGAAAGACTTGAAGAAACAGGTGAAGGTTTTATATTGGTTCTCAATGCTGCAGATATCCCTTTGGGGATAATTGATAGGTCTAAAATAGGAAACTTTGTATTGAATAAATTAGGATTTAATTTGCCTTCAGAAATTGTCAACAAATTAAATTATAAAAATCAATATCCCTTAGGAATAGAATTTCCAAGAATAATTAATTCAATGAAGCAGAAAGGAGATCTTTAAGAATCGGTGTCATGAAAATTTTTTAATATTTTATTATCTATGGCAATATTTTTGAACTTTATGTTTGATTTATTCTTTAGGAATGAATTTCTTAAATGTTGAACTATTTCATCATTTGTGAGGTCTAGATTTATTTTTGGTGGAGCTTCTTCTTTAAATAATTTGAACCATAAATCTTTTGAAGGATTTGTTTGAATCTCTCCATGTTGAAGGAATGCACCTTTTTTACGATATTGGGCACTTCCTATCCTCTTAAACCCATCCTGATCAACTAAATCAGAAATTAGTGAAGTCCCAAAACAATTATATTTTATGGGTGATTTTCTTAAATTACCATTTTGTAAGTTTAGACCTAATTCTCTAAAACTCTTAATTAACCAATTATTTACCATTTCATAACTTAGGATTTTATAGTAAGTTTTTTTAAACGTTAATGCATATGTTATGCCCCCTGAATGCAAAACAGCTCCCCCTCCTGAGGGACGTCTTACAATGTTAATTTCCTTATTAAATAATAATTTTTTCCAATCAGGAGGTATTTCCTTTTGGTGATAGCCAATTGAAAGCCAATCCCCAGTCCAATAGTAGAATCTCAACGTGAGAATTATTTCAGGATTGGTAATAGTCTGATCTAAAGAATATAAATCTAAAGCCATTTGATCAAATCCAGGTAAATTATTTGTCGAAAAAATTAAAGCTTGATTTCCTATTTCCAAAATTAACTTTGTAGGTTTATTCATAATAATTTTCAATAAATTTTTTCTTTCAATTTATTAATTACGTAACATCATTTTGTAATAGTGTGTCAAATCCCCTCTTTTGGGTGGAGAATATAGAAAATATTTTTTTCACTATGGAGCCAACTCAAACAATAAATTTAATTGCACTAAGCCTAATAGTAGTTATGCATGCAGGAGTTTTAGCTCTTAGGTTAGGAATTAGTTTAGGTAGAAACTAAAATCTATTAGAAAATTTATATTTTTAAGGTAATAATGTAGTGAGACTGAATTGACTTATTCAGTAAAATATTCTAATAACTAAATTTGTCAAAATCTTCTTATAAAAACAGTAATTTTTATAAAAAATATCTCGGTTCTGCATTTAAAAAAAAGCAACAGAAACAGGAAAATTTTTTATCTTTAGTTTTTTTGACTATAAAAATTTGCTTTTCCCTTTTAGCCCTAATAAGCTTATTTAAACTTGGATATAGTTCCAAAGTTAGATTAACAAGACTAAGGGAAATTCAAGACTCATTTTCATACGAAAAATATCGATTCAATGTCTTGACTAATAGGTTTGATGATTTATTTTCCCCTGAAGGTGAGCAAAGATTTATGAAGGATCAGGATCAAATAATTTCTAGGGACATTATCAGAGTAATATGGCGTTGATAAGGATCATCTAAAATATTTTTACTTATCATTTTTCTATTAACTTTTTTTGCTAGTGAGAAAGAAAATTAAGGGTTTAGTTCTAATAACAGGAACAACATCAGGAGTTGGATTAAATACTCTAAAACCCCTATTAAGATTTGGATGGGAAGTTATAGCTGTTAATCGATCAAATAAAAGAGCGATAAAAGTAGCTGAGGAATTTTTGGCAAAAGACGAAATTAAAAATGTTAATTTTATAGAAATAGATCTTTCTAACTTGGCTGACGTGAGAAAAGGTTGTGATGAAATATTGGAAAGATTTAAAAAACCAATAAATTCTCTTATTTGTAATGCAGCAGTTTATAAACCGAGACTAAAGAGACCTGAAAGATCTCCTCAGGGATTTGAAAACTCAATGGCAGTAAATCATTTTGGGCATTTTCTTATGATAAATCTGCTCATGGAGAATATTTTATCTTCAGAAAGAGAAATTGTTTTAAATGGAAAATCTACTTTATTTAAGCCAAGAATTACAGTATTAGGAACTGTCACAGCTAATTATTCAGAACTCGGAGGAAGGATTCCCATTCCTGCCCCAGCGGATTTAGGAGATTTGTCTGGATTTAAAAATGGTTTTTTATCTCCAATTAGTATGGCGAATGGAAAGAAATTCAAACCTGGTAAGGCTTATAAGGATAGTAAACTTTGCAATATGGTGACTGTTCAGGAATTATCTAAAAGATATCCTACAGAGAAAATTATTGTTAATTCTCTGTATCCTGGGTGTGTTGCTGATACTAAACTTTTTAGAGATACACCTTGGTTATTTAGACTTCTTTTCCCGATATTTCAAAAATTCATAACAAAAGGATATGTTTCACAAAGATTGGCAGGAGAGAGGGTAGCTAAAGTTGCAACCTATAAAGAATTTGCTAAACCATCGGTCCATTGGAGCTGGGGAAATCGTCAAAAAACTGGCAGAAAAGCTTTTTCTCAAAAGTTGTCAAAAAGAATAATTGATACGAAGACTTCTCAACAAACTTATGATCTAACAAAACAATTGGTTGGATTAGATTAATTAAGACTAATCAAATCCCAATAAATCAAAAATTTCTCTATCTTTAAGTGGATTTCCTTCTAAAGGTTCTACGTTTTCAAGCATATTTTTGGCAAGAGATAAATATTCATTTTGCACTTCAATTACGTCTTCCGTTGGTTCCATTTCAAAGATGGTACACTTTTTCAGCCTTGATCTTCTTATGGCATCTACATCTTTAAAATGAGCCATAGTTTTTAACCCGGTTCTCACATTGAATTTATCAATTTGGTCTGTATCTTTTGATCTATTTGCTACTACCCCACCTAATCTGACTTTATAATTTTTTGCTTTTGCTTTAATTGCAGAAACTATTCTATTCATAGCGAATATTGAATCGAAGTCATTAGCAGTAACAATTAGGCAGTAATTTGCATGTTGCAATGGAGCTGCAAAGCCTCCGCAAACGACATCACCTAGGACATCAAAAATAACAACGTCAGTATCTTCTAATAAGTGATGTTCTTTTAAAAGCTTAACTGTCTGGCCAGTTACATATCCCCCGCATCCTGTGCCAGCAGGAGGGCCTCCACTCTCCACGCACATTACGCCATTAAAACCTTCAAACATAAAATCATGTGGTCTTAATTCTTCGCTATGAAAATCTACCTCTTCGAGAATATCGATAACGGTAGGAACCATTTTGTGCGTCAAAGTGAAAGTACTATCGTGCTTTGGATCACAACCAATTTGTAGAACCTTTTTCCCTAATTTTGAGAATGCTGCAGAAAGGTTTGATGATGTAGTTGATTTTCCAATACCCCCCTTGCCGTATACGGCAATAACTAAAGCCCCTTCTTCTATATTTATTTTTGGATCTTGCTTAACTTGAACACTCCCTTCCCCATCAAGAGGTTTATTTATAGTACTTGTCATTTAAGGCTTGAAACACATTATTACTTATATTCTTGCAGCGTAAATACACATGGAATGTATTTCTATACAAATATTTATTTATTTGTATTAAAAGTGCAAAATATGTTTTTATAACTGACTTTTTAGGATTAAATCTATTTAATTTTAAGTCAAAATACTCATGACTTAATTATAATTTGTTAATAAGGACTAATTGAAATATGCTTTAGCGTCGTAAAGGGTTTCATCGCTTATTTCTGGAATTCCTCTTGAGATAGCGTATTTTTCGGTATTCGTTTTGACTTTACCTCTTACAAAAAATGGAACTTTTGTTAATTCAGCTTTTCCAGATTCAGTCCAGATAATTTCCTCATTATTATTTTTATCTTTTTTAGCGACAGAATCGATAAAATCCTTTGATTTGGTCGCTGTATGTCCTAAATGACTTTGATGACCGTCAACAAACTCAAAGTCATGTTTAAACATATCAATAAGATGCTCTTCTAAACCCATCATAAGCGGATGTACCCAGTCATCAAAAATCACATTCGCCCCTTCCCATCCCATTTGAGGGCTATATCTTGCAGGAACGTCTTGAACATGCATGGGGGTACTTATTACTGAACATGGAATGCCTAGTCTTTTGGCACTATGCCTTTCCATTTGAGTCCCTAAAACAAGTTCAGGGGCAGCTTTTTTCATGGCATCTTCTACTTCTAGATAATTGTTAGTGATGAGAGCTTCTACATTTAGATCTTTTGCAGTAGCTCTTACATGTCTTGCCATTTCCCTGCTGTATGTTCCAAGACCCACTACCTCAAAACCCAATTCCTCCTTGGCAATTTTAGCTGCTGCAATTGCATGTGTTCCATCACCAAAAATAAAAACTCTTTTGCCAGTTAAATAATTTGAGTCAACTGATTTTGAGTACCAAGGAAGTTTTGATTTATTTTCTAATTCTTCTGCATTAGTCAAAGGAAGATCCAACTTCTTATGCACTTCATTTATAAATTCAATAGTATTTTTTATTCCAATAGGAATAGTATTTGTATATTCCATTCCGAAGTTACGTTTAAGCCATTCACATGATGCTTCAGCAATCTCTTTATAAAGACAAATATTTATTTCAGCATCAATTAGTCTTTCAATATCATCTGGACTAGCACCTAATGGAGCAACAACATTAGTATCAATTCCTTGTTCTGATAGTATACGTTGAATTTCGATAACATCATCTCTACATCTAAAACCTAGCAATGAAGGCCCAAGTATATTAACTTTTGGTCTCCGACCTAATTCCTTCCACCTTAGAGGACTAATTTTCTGCGAAGAGCTTACTTTCTCTTTTAAAAGGGTTCTTGTTAATTGATAAAAGGTTTCTGAAGCGCCCCAATTTTCTTTCTTGCTGTAAGCGGGTAATTCAAGATTAACAATTGGCATATTAAAACCCATTCCTTTTGCAAGAGCTCCAGGTTGGTCTTGGATTAATTCTGCCGTACAACTTTCTCCAACTAAAAGAGTTTTTGGTTTAAATCGTTCAACGGCTTCCTTAATATTTTTCTTCACTAATTCTGCTGTATCGCCTCCTAGATCTCTAGCTTGAAAAGTTGTATATGTAACTGGAGGCCTTTGCCCCCTCCTTTCAATCATTGTAAAGAGAAGATCTGCATATGTATCACCTTGAGGGGCATGAAGCACATAATGTATATCTTTCATTGACGAGGCAATTCTCATCGCACCTACATGTGGTGGTCCTTCATATGTCCATAGAGTTAATTCCATAATTTAATGCGTTACTAAAGTTTTTGAAGTTAATATTTGATTCCTTTTTAAAGGCTTGGAGAAGAGACCTGCCAAATCTGCGGCTTGATCAATTCCATGGATTGGACTGAATACCATTTCAATCGACCACTTAGTGCTTATCCCCTCCGCCTCAAGTGGGTTAGCCAAACCCATTCCGCAAACTACTAAGTCTGGATTAGTTTCTCTCACTCGATCTAATTGTTTTTCTACATGTTGCCCTTCTACAATTTTTGTATTATCAGGTAATAAATTAATTTCCGCTTTCATTAAATCCTTATTTAGGTAAGGAGTGCCTACCTCTATAAGATCCATTTCGCATTCATTATGCAAAAATCTTGCCAAAGATATCTCTAGTTGCGATTCAGGAAGAAGAAATAATCTTTTCCCCTTAAGTATTTCTTTGTGAGATTCAAGAGCAAGTTTTGCTCTATTGATTAAAGGCGAAATAGTTTCATGAACTTTTAGTTCACTAATTTTGAAAGCTTTGGCAGCAGCTAAAAACCATTTAGTACTTCCTTCAACACCTAATGGAAATGGAGCCGATATTATTTCACAACCGCGATGTTTAAGGTCTCGAACCGTATCACTTAAATAAGGTTGAGTTAATAATACTTTTGTATTTTTGCCTATCTTTGGTAATTCTGTTGATTGCCGTGGTGGAAAGCTCTCTATATTTGAAATTCCTAAATTTCCAAAAATCTTTTTAAACCTATCCTCTACATTATTTGCAAGAGTTCCAACTAATAATAATTTCTCTTCATTTGAGGATTCCATTAATGGAATTAATGCTTTTAAGGCGCCATCCTCTCCTTGGGTAAAAGTTGTTTCTATCCCACTGCCAGAATAATTAACGAATCTTACTTGACCTAAAAATCTTTTATTTAATTTCTCTGCGACTGTTGCAAGATCTAGTTTGATTACTTCACTCGGACAAGATCCAACTAGAAAAAGAGTTTTTATTTCTGGTCTTCTAGCAATAAGATCATTAACCACTCGATCTAATTCTTCATGAGCGTCAGCAAGACCAGCAAGATCTTTTTCTTCAAGAATAGCCGTCCCAAATCTTGGTTCAGCAAAAATC
>QCHO01000024.1 GCA_003279535.1 Prochlorococcus sp. AG-402-C22 | reverse complement strand
TTACAGAAAGCGAACATATTTTTGGCAATAAAGTTAAGTCAAAATTAAACTATCCATTTATCCAATCAAGAGGATTTGATCGCAATTCATCCGTAAAAGAAAAACAATGGCCAAAGTCCTCTAGTTTAGGGAGCACTTTGAAAAAGGCATTAGATACAGGGAATGTTCAAATAATATCTAATTACTTAGTAGAATCTTTTGAGATTAACAAACGAACGGAGCTTGCAACAAAATTAAGGATAGTAAACTTAGCAAATGGGAGCAAAGAAATATTAAATTGTGATTTAATTCTCCTTTGCGCGTCAACAATCTCAACACTGCGAATACTACTAAACTCAGAATATAAATCAAATTCCTTAGGTTTTAAAGATAATTCTGGGAAATTAGGAAAATATCTAATGGATCATATATCTGTCTGTAGATTTTTTTCAGTTCCAAAAGTAAAAAACTCAGAAAAGCCATTAGATAATTCTCCCTATCTTTCTGGAGCAGGCAGCTTCTTTATTCCATTTGGAACAAATTTGCCAAAAATTGACAGCATCAAATTCCAAAGAGGTTATGGTATCTGGGGCGCAATCGATAGATTGGGTATTCCTAAATTTCTGCAAAAAGATCCAAACTCATCTATTGGCTTTCTTATCGCTCATGGTGAGGTCCTCCCTAGAAAGAAAAACTCTGTCTCTCTATCAAATAAAACTGATAGATGGGGAATTCCCATCCCCCATATTGAATTCGAATGGAGTGAAAATGAACTAAATATGGCTAAACATATGACAAATACAATTAAAAAATCTATAAAAGCTGCAGATGGAGAAACAAAAAATATTGATGAACTTATAAATATCTCAATAGGAAGTATTTTCACAAAAAATTTGATCGCACTATCTGATAGTCCTCCACCTCCTGGATATTACATTCATGAGGTAGGAGGAGCTCCAATGGGAGTTAGCAATGAGGATAGCGTAGTTGATAAGTTTAATAGACTATGGGGATGCAAGAATGTACTCGTATTGGATGGTGCCTGCTGGCCGACTTCATCATGGAAGAGTCCCACACTTACAATGATGGCCTTAAGTAGAAGAGCTTGTCTAAATATTAAAAAGTCTTAGAAGGTGCGAATAATTGATTTAAATAAATCTCTGAAACAGAATCATCTGTGCATCCGTTTTGTATAAGAAAAGTAGCTAAAGCTGAATTTATAAGTTTATATTGATCCCAAGTAGGATTACTTAATACGAAATCTTTCATAGTGTTATATAGAGTTTCTGAAAGTTCAGTCTCTAGAGAAACTTTACTAGAAAAGCTATTATCGAGTTTTACATTTGATAAATTTGATTGACTGTTTTGATCCATGGATTTATTTTTCTACACAACCATAATTATGTTTTTTTCTTTAAAAGTCAAAAAAAATTCGCCAGCAAAATTTTTGAATTATCATATGAGACTCAAGTTATAAATTAAATTTCTTAAATACACCTTTTTAAATAAGGAAATTGATAAGTTCATAAAAAAAAGTCAACAATAATGTTGAAGTCCTGTTTTTTTTAAGAAATGCTGGCATTTCTAATCCTATGTGGATTTGGACGTGGAAAACAGACAGCAAATTGTGGAAAATCTAGTATAAAATACTTTCGAGATTTTATATTAAAAATACTTATATATACTGAGTCTATTGAGACTTGCCCAAGATAGAGACAGTTGATTCAGTTATTTTCAACTGATTTTCTTAAGATTTGATCTTCATTAGGCAAGCGAAGCGTAACAGGGCCCAAGGGATGTTTTGAATTTGGATAATTACTGTGGTGATGGTGATGGTGATGGTGATGATTATGTTCATGTTCTAGATAAAAATCACCTTCTTCTAAATTTGATTTTTCTTGGTTATGAGTTGGAATTTGATTTTGTATTTCACAAGCACCATTGCATTCAGGATCGCATAAATCACAACTTATACCCAAACCCTCTACGTGATCATGATGACTTTCTTGTGTCAATCCAACTTCTTTTTCAAATCCAAATAAATTGGATCTATATTTACAAGTAGAGCAATTCATATAATTCTTATTCTCGTTATTTAGAATCTCTTCAATCCTTTCTATAAAAGTGTCGACCACATAAGACTGTGATGAGAGATATTTTGCATGAATAAATGAAATATGTGGATTGTGAATCGCAACTAAATCACTTTGCCTTTTTATTCTGGTAACAAGCACCCCTGAAAAAAGGAAATAAGGGAAAATAATTATATTTTTATAACCAAGTCTCACAACATTTTTCAGGCCAGGCTCAACAAGAGGAAAAGTTACACCAGAATAAACTGTTTCCCCCCACCCTAAACCAATTCCCTCTACAATCATTCTCGTAATTTTTGAAACGTTGGAATTTGCATCTGGGTCAGAAGAGCCTCTCCCAACAACAACTAATAAAGATTCTTCAGGTTTAAGAGAATTATTTTGTTTAAATACATCTTTCACTCTCTCGCAAGCAGCACTTATCATTAAATTATTAATACCTAATTCTCGCCCATAAATTATTTCAATCCCAGTTTTAGTTGAATAATTCGTAAGCAAGCTAGGTATATCATTTTTTACATGGCCTGCAGCAAACAGCATTGCGGGAATTGCAATTACTTTTTTTATAGAATTATCTCTTAACTTGTCTAAAGCATCGACAATTGAAGGTTTTGCAAATTCCAAGAAACCATATTCAACTATTAAGTTTGGATATCTTTTTTGAATGAGTTTAGTTAATTCTTCAAATTCGGTAATGGCTAGTCTATTTCTACTCCCATGTCCACAGATAAGAATCGCGACTTGTTTATTTAACTTCGAATTCAGGTTATCCAAAACTAAGTTATTACTTATAACATAATAGTAAAGAACAATATTCAGTAGTGAAAAAAAATTATAACTTGCTTGAAATTCCAAATATTAACTCCAAGGACGCAAAGTTTAAGGAATTAATTTATTCCGTTGATGATTCCTTATTTAATAAAGATAATTATTCTAAAAAAGAGTTAGAACATCTTTGCGTATGTAGTGGAGGTACAACCTCTAGCTGTGCTAAAAATGGGTTTAAGACTCTTGATCTAAGAAAAAATTACAGCAAAATTCATTTAAATAGTGAAAACAATTTAGTAACAATTGGAGGTGGAGTAATAATGGGGGACTTAATAAATCATTTAGAAAAACATAATCGAAGTTTTCCTATCGGACTTTCTAAACTTCCTGGAGCAGGCTATATACTTACTGGTGGTGTAAGTCCCTTAAGCAGAGCATATGGACTAGCAATTGATAATATTGAATCAATAAAAGGTTTCTTGGGTAATGGCACATTTATCTCTCTAAAAAAAAATCAAATAAATCCAGAAAAGAAATTGATTTGGGAAGCAATTAAAGGGGCAGCACCCTTCTTTTCAGTCATTACCGAAATAGGACTTAAGACTATTCAATCCAATCCAATTAAGGTTATTGAAGGATTTGTAAATCTAAATGAACTTTCAGAAATTATTAAATTATCTGAGAAATTTCCAGAAAATATTAGTCTTCAATGGATATGTGCCCAAAAAATTTACATATATATTTTTGCCGAACTCAAAAATAATTTAGAGGATAAAAAAACTAAAGAATATTTAATGCTTCTAGAAAAATTTCCTGGTCTAGAAAAAAATTTTTATAACAACTTTAGCGAAATAAATTTCTTCCCAAAAGAATTGGATTTATATGAGCTAGATGCAAATAACCATTCTGAAGTCATCAGTCTTCTAGGCGAAGATTTGGAAAATGATATTCCAATTTTCATAAAATGTTTGAAACAAATAATGGACAACAAGCCTAATAATTCCTGTTACATTGCTTCTCAACAATTGGGGGGTAAAACTAAAAAGTTAAATCATGGCTCAAGCTTTTTTGTTCATAGAAAAAGTACTTGGAAACCATGGATATATGCATCATGGAAAAAAAATGATCTTCAAGAAAAAAAAATTGCGATGGACTGGATGTATAAATCATGGAGAAACCTAAAAAGGTTTTATCCAAATATTCACTTAGCCCAATTGCATAATCATTTAGATTCTCATAGTAAAGAACTTACCTTAGCCTTCGGCCATAGAATTGATGAATTAAAAACTTTAAAGAATATTTTTGATCCGCAAAGTATTTTGCCTCCTTTATGAGGTAACTTCTTAATTATAAAGAAACTTACAATGTCAAATTTCTCAAGATATTTATCTAAAAATTGGTTAGATGATCCAAAGTCAAATATTCTCTCTGGCTTAGTTGTGGCTTTTGCGATGATTCCAGAAGCAATTGCTTTTTCAGGTATTGCTGGAGTAGATCCTAAAGTTGGGCTTTATGGTGCATTTTGCTTATCTATAATAATTGCGATTGTTGGGGGAAGAAGGGGGATGATAACTTCAGCTACAGGTTCAACAGCCCTTTTGATGACTGGACTTGTTGCTTATGGAGAATCACAAGCTCCTGGATTAGGAGTACCATATCTTATCGCCGCTGGAATACTAACCGGAATTTTCCAAATACTTTGGGGATATTTAAGACTTGCCTACCAAATGCGGTTTGTACCAACAGGAGTATTAAGTGGATTTGTAAATGCATTAGCACTTTTAATATTTCAAGCACAACTACCTCAATTAGGAATAGGTATCAAAGAATCAAATGGGTTAGCTGAACAAACTTTAAATCAATATCCAGTTAACTCTCAAATTCCAATAGTTTGGGCTCTCGTAATCCTTGGATTAATAATTATTTATGGGCTACCAAAAATCACAAAAGTAGTCCCATCTCAACTTATTGCGATTGTATTAGTTACTCTGATTAGCATATTCTTTAATTTAGATGTCCCAACAGTTAGTGATTTGGGAAAATTACCTGATGGATTACCAAGTATTTCTTTGCCTTTTGGATCAATAGAAAATGGGAAAGTACCTTTTAATTTTGAAACATTAGGGATAATATTACCGACCTCACTTGCAATATCTCTTGTGGGTTTAATGGAAACCTTTTTAACTCAAGATATTTTAGACGATGTAACTGATACAAGTTCTAATAAAAATAAAGAAGCAAGAGGACAGGGGATCGCAAATATTGTGGCATCTTTATTTGGTGGAATGGCAGGATGTGCCTTAGTTGGGCAATCTGTAATGAATACTGAAAATGGTGGCAAATCTAGATTATCAACCCTCTCCTCAGGTATATCTCTCCTAATTATGATTATCCTCTTAAAGTCTTGGATTGGAGCAATACCAATGGCTGCTTTAGTAGCAATCATGATAACAATCGCAATAAGTACGGCAGATATAAATGGATTAAAAAATATTAGAAAGATACCTAAAAGCGATACTGCAGTCATGCTTATGACCTTTGCAGTTACTATGCTTACAAAACCTCATAATCTTGCACTTGGAGTTATTGCTGGAGTTGCATTAGCTGCAATTCTTTTCAGTAGAAAAGTCGCAAAAGTTATAACTGTCTCAAGAGCGAAAGAAAATAATTTGACTTCCTACAAAGTAAAAGGACAATTATTTTTTGTAAGTAAAATTTATTTTTTACAAGGATTTGATATTCATGAACATCCAGAAAATATTGTAATTGATATGTCCTTAGCTCATATTTGGGATCAAAGTGGCGTTGTTGCTCTTGAGCAAATTATTAGAAAATTCCAGAATGGTGGTTCTAAAGTTGAAATTGTAGGATTAAATAAAGAAAGTCTTAACTTATTTGAGAGACTAGGTGGTGTAGAAAGCACTCATTAAAAAGAGTTAATTAAGACTAACTTGTTGATAACAAAACCAAAGCCATTGCTGAAAAAGCAAATTCCTATGAGATCTCCAGGAAGTTTTTGAACTATTTACATCAAAATTTTCAGGTGGGGGGACATCTCCCTTTTCTTTGTCTCTTTCAATTTCACTAATAATTCTATGCACCGTATATTCAGGATGACCTAGATGCATAAGTTGTTTTTGATCATTAGATTCAAATATTGTATATCCGACGTTTTCTCCATAAGCCAGCAAATTCAATTTCCCTTCTTTTTGGGCCTTCTCCATCTCCAAATCTGGTAATCCTGCAAATCTACTTTGAGGACAAATAAATTCATCATCTTGTGTACCCATCAAAGGATGTCCAGGAACAAGACTTTTTAAAGGGAATACCCCAAATAATTTCCTATCAAAAACTTTCTTATCGACACCTGCCAAATAAGCCAGCGCAAAGCCAGCCCAACATAATCCAAGAGTACTCGCACAAGAATTTCTGGCTTCATTTACAATTTTCACAAATTCATTCCAATACTTAACATCCTCAAAGGCTAAGTGCTCAATAGGTGCTCCAGTAATAATGATTCCATCTAAAGGTTCTGGATTATTTGCTTCTTCCCAAGTTATATATAGATTATTTAGATGATTAAGATCCCATGTTTTATAAGAGTGAGTTTTAAGCTTTATCCAAACTGGCTCTATTTGAAGGGGAGATAAACCAAGCGGATGTAGCAAGTTAAATTCATACTGCTTGCCAAGAGGCATGATATTCAAAATACCAATTCTAAGAGGACGTATATCCTGTCTTTTTGCCAACTCTGGTTCAATCCAAGATATATGATTTTTCTCAACATCACTAATCTTGTGATAGTTACTAGGAATTATTAAAGCCAATAAATCTCCTTTCCTATGTGGTTTGTGAAAGTGCTTGTTCGAAATCTGCTTTTATATCATCAATATGCTCAATTCCTACAGAAACTCTTACCATCGTGGGAGTAACACCTGCAGATAATTGTTCTTCTTCAGATAATTGCTGATGAGTTGTTGAAGCCGGATGAATTACTAAAGTTTTTGAATCACCCACGTTAGCGAGGTGACTCGCTAATTTTAAGGAATCAATAAATTTAACTGCATTTTCATAACCTCCATTAAGAGAGAACATAAGCATGCAACCCATTCCCCTTCCGGTAGTATATTTTTTGGCACTAGAGTAATATGGATCAGATTCTAGGCCAGGATAATTAACACTACTTACATTAGAATTAGAATCTAACCATTTTGCTAATTCAAGAGCATTAGAAGTTTGTCTTTCTATCCTTAAACTTAGAGTTTCCAAACCCTGCAATAACAAGAACGAATTAAAAGGACTTTGAGCTGATCCCCAGTCTCTCAGGCATTCAAGTCTTGCTCTTAACGCAAAAGCTATATTTCTATTATCAGGTACTCCCAAAGATTTGCAGATATCACTACCGAAACCAAAAGCGTCCCAATGAACGAGCCCATGATAAGCAGCGCTTGGCTCACTCATTAGTGGGAATTTACCATTTCCCCAATCAAAGGTTCCTGCATCAACAATAACCCCTCCTATACTTGTTCCATGTCCACCGATCCATTTCGTTGCGCTTTCCACAACAACATCGGCTCCAAAATCAATTGGTCTTATTAAAGCACCACCAGCACCGAGAGTATTATCCACTATTAAAGGAATTCCATTTTCTTTCGCCAAAGCAGAGAGTCCCTCAAAATCCGGAATGTTAAACCTAGGATTTCCCATCGATTCGACATATATTGCTTTGGTTTTATTATCAATTTTACTTCTAAAACTATCGATACTATCACCATCAGCAAATTTAACTTCTATTCCTAATCTTGGAAATTGTACTTTAAATTGATTGTAGGTCCCACCATATAGAAAAGATGTAGAGACAAAATTATCCCCTGCTGTCATGCAGTTAACGATTGCCAAGAATTGAGCGGCTTGACCTGAGGATGTTGCAAGTGCTGCCATACCTCCCTCCAAAGCTGCCATCCTTTTTTCGAAGACATCTGTGGTGGGATTCATAAGTCGAGTGTAAATATTTCCAAATTCTTTTAATCCAAAAAGATTCGCGCCATGCTCGGCATTATCAAAGACATAGGAACTAGTTTGATAAATGGGTACTGCTCTAGAATTTGTAGTTGGATCAGGAACTTGGCCTGCATGTAACTGAAGAGTCTCGAACTTTTGGTTGCTCAAAATTTTTAAATAATCCTATTATCTATTTAACTTAAAAAAGTCCCAACAAAAACAAAAAAAAGATAAATATTTATAAATCCTTTTTTAATGAAGGGTAATTATCTTTCATATATAAACTCAAATCCTCTTTTATCGCAGATCTGAGTTTCTCAATATTTGCAGAATCTATTATGGGAAAAGTTTTATTAGCCTCAGGATCTTTTTCAGTAATTGATTTCCAATTCTTACCAACAACTTTTTCAGAATTGTTTAGAACCTCATCAAAATTAAAACTCTTATCGGTTTTTTTAGCGTCAAATTCGCTAAAAGCTTTATTTATGATAGCCTTTCTATTTTCAAATAGATTTTTGGCTTTTAAAGTATCTGGAAGACCCATAACTGGTTGTAATTCCTTAAGAAGTTTTATTTCCTCTTCAATTAAGAGTGTCCAAACACTATGTTTATTTTTTGGAAGATTAGAATTACTAAAAATATTAATTTCATCGAGGTAAAAATTTAACCATAAATAATATGATTTTTCTTCAATAGTTTTTTTAACTGATAGCTTTTTATTTTGGATCTTTGGGAGTAACTTTTCTGCTTTCTTTAAAAACTGTCTGTCTTCTCTTTCTAAATTTATTAATCCCCATCTTTGACTGTAGTCCCATAAATCTTCGTATCTTGTTAAATCTTCTTGATTCCAACCAAGAGCTTTCAGTTCATGAGAACGATGTGATAATTCCTTTTTCAAAAAAACCTTTTAAAACCATAATAATTCTAACCCCGCAATCAAGATTAGTAAATAAATGAAGAACTTAGCTTTTTAGTAAATTAAACAAATAATCAATTATTAAAATAATTATTGATTATTTTCAATACATTGATATAACTTGGATATTTTTTAGAAATTTTATTACTATATTCATTTTTTTTGAGATCAATTTCCTCTTTATTAATAAACAATTTCTTGTAAAGGTTTTCAATATCATTAAAAAGATAATCTCCTTTTAATTTTTCATTTAGTTCTAAAGATAATTCAGATTTCACAGATTCTTGGCAAAAATTAGTTATTTCTTCTGAACTAATTAAAACCTTATAAATTTCTTTTTTTTCTTCTGAATTAGCATTAAAGCATAAATAAATAAGATTAATCATTGAACAATTATTATTTTTAATTTCGAATTCTTTATAAATATCTGGCCAAAATTTTAACGATTTAAGACCTTCTAAACCACCTTGACTGAGAGAGTATTTATTGCACCAATTTATAAATTCTGAGACATCCTTTGGACATCTTTTGAGTTGCAAGAGCATATCTGATAAAACTTGTCCTGCCTGAAAATTCCTTGTTGGTTTACCTTCCGTTGGTAAAGTCATACTCCCTAAGACATCAGCCTTAACAGCATTAAGTTGCGAAAAAGTATAATCTCCTTTTTCGCAAAATTTATCATTAATTACTTCCTTTGCAATAATTATTTCCTCACCATAACCAAGTTCTTTTAATGAAAGATATTTATTATTAAATTTATTTTTTTTTCTAACTTTTAAGGATACTAATGCGGCTTGATCTACACATTGCCCTAACAAAATCGTATTAATGGTAGGTAGCATTCCAGGCTTATCGGAATGAAAGTTATTTACAAATCCTGCAAATATGGATGAGATATTTTTTATTGATTTTATATATTGACATTCAATATTATGCACTCCAGGAGAAACTTGTATTTTCGGTGATAATTGATTCAAAATGCGAGCTCCTATGAGAGCAGTTAGGGGGTCAGGATGACAGAAATTTGCAGTAAAACTATCATTAGGATTTCGCAAAGCTCCGTGACGATGAAATCCTGTAAAAAAAGCTAAATTTGGATATTTATTACAGAGAATAAAAGGGTTATTATTATCATTATCAATGCAGAAAGAACCTACAAGACAGCCTAGGACTACATTTTCTCTTTTCAAAGTTTTTCTAAGTTCTAAAGCATGTATTACATCCTCTTGTATGTGATTACTGTTTGAAGCAAGAATAACTATTTCACATTTTAAGAGGAGATCTTTTAGATCAAAAGACTTTCTTCTACCCTCAATAGAATAATGTCCCATTCCTTCAATTTTTTCAAGAATCTCATTATCCATACCCAAAAGAACATCATTAGAAAAAGCACCTAATAAATCTCTGCCTTTCCTTGGAGCCAAAATTAGGTTATTTGATTTGCCATGCATTGCGCAGTTATATGCTAGAGATGCTGGATATAAACCAACACTATAAAATCCAACTTTGCAGTTCTCTAAATCTTGAATCAATGAATAAAAATATTTTTCATCGTTTAGGTTTTTTATGAAATTATTCTTCATTTTTGGACTTTCTTCATAAATTTTTTTAATTTCTTACCTATACCAACATTTTCTACATTAAAGCAATGTTTGAACATAGCAAATTGTTTATTTTAAATATTGAATTTTTTAATTTATAATTGTTATGACAAATATTAATTATAAAGAGCAGAAATATTAATAAAAATGGAATACATAAAGAATAATTTGAAAGTGAAAGAACAATTAATTTCTTCTAAGAACATCTTATTAATACAAGACATAGATGGGGTTTGCATCCCTCTAGTCAAGGATCCAATGACTAGAGAACTAGAATCAAAATATATCTATGCAGTAAAAGAATTAGCAGAAGAATTCTTTGTATTGACTTGCGGAGAACATGAAGGTCCAAGAGGAGTAAATAGAATTATAGAAAGAAGTTTAAGAAGCACTATTATGCCTAAAAATAAAGAACTATATCTTAGAGGTTTGGCCGCTTGTGGAGTCGAATATCAAGACAACAATGGCGAAATAAGTTTTGAAGGAGTCTCAGATAAAGAAATCAATTTTCTATCTAAAGTACCAAATTTAATAAGACCAAAATTTGATTTAATAGTAAAGAAAATTTTCCCTAAACTTGACCAAGTAGATATCAATTATCATGCAGCAAAATCTATATGTGATACACGCTTTTCGCCAACGATTAATTTTAATAGTCTATTCGATTTAGTAAAAAAAGATTCTGATAAAAGAAAGCTTATTCAAATTAGTTTTGAAAAAATGATGAATGAAATAATCTATAAAGCCGAATCAGAAGGACTCAAAAACTCATTTTTCCTTCATATCTCACCAAATTTGGGCAATAAAAATGGTCAAGAAATAATTAAGCTATCTTCTAACAATGATATTGGATCAACAGATATACAATTACTAATTAAAGGAGCAGTTAAAGATTCAGGCGTCTTATTTCTTTTAAATAAATTTATTGAGGATAAAACTGGTAAAGCTCCTTTTGGAAGTAATTTTAATTTTAGAAATTCTCCAAATTCTATTACTGAAAAAATAGATTTATGTAAAAAAACTATTCAAAAAGATGATATGCCTCTGATTGTAGGAGTGGGAGACACAGTGACATCTAAGAAACATAATGGAAAGGAAATTTATTTAAGGGGAGGAAGTGACCGGTCTTTTTTAGAATTTATACAAATCCTAGGCAATGAATTTGGTATTAAAAATAAGATAATTTTTGTAGATAGTAGTTCTGGTGAAGTTGAAAGGCCCTCAACAAATAAAACTGGCCTAAAAGGGATAAGCGATATTGATGACAATTTAAAGTTTGATATGGTTTTTAAAAATGGCCCCAAAGAATATATACCTTGGTTTATTGAACTTGCCAAAGAAAGATCAAACTTTAAAAAAGACTTGACTATTTAATTTCTGAATGACAATTTATAAATAATAGATTTATGAAAGAAAAATTTCCATCAGTATATAAAGAACCTATAGAGACATTGCAAATTAACATAGGTTATAAATGCAATCAGGCTTGTAACCATTGTCATGTAAATTCAAGTCCACTAAGGACTGAGAAAATGTCTAATGAAATAATATCTCTTATTCCAAAAATAATTGAAAAATACAAAATCAAGACCTTAGATATTACAGGAGGGGCCCCAGAACTCCACCCAGAATTTAAAAACCTAATAACCAGTTTAAGCACAAAAAAAGTTGATATTATTGATAGATGCAATTTGACGATTTTCTTTGAAGAAGGTTATGAAGATCTTCCTCAATTTCTTGCAAAGAATAAAGTGATAATTATAGCTTCGCTTCCATGTTATGAAAAAAATAATGTTGATTTTCAAAGAGGTTTTGGGGTTTTTGAAAAAAGTATTAATGCTATAAAAATTCTTAATGAATTAGGATATGGGAAGAAAGAAAGTGGATTACAATTAAATCTTGTTTACAATCCTGTGAATCCAATCCTTCCTCCTTCTCAAGAAATATTGGAAAAGGATTATAAAAAAATACTATTAGAAAAATATAATATTGTTTTTAATAGCCTATACACTATAACAAATATGCCAATTAATAGATATGAAGATTTTCTAAGAAGAGAAGGAAAACTAAATAGTTATTACAAATTACTAAAGGAAAATTTTAATGAAAATAATTTAGAAAATCTTATGTGTAAAAAGACAATTAGTGTAAATTGGCTTGGAGAAATTTATGATTGTGACTTTAACCAACAGATAAATTTCCGAGAGAATAAAGGACCAAAGACACTTTTTGATCTATTGGATGAATCATTTACTTTTAACTATGGGGTAGCTGTAGAAGAACATTGTTTTGCTTGCACTGCAGGCGCGGGATCAAGCTGCGGAGGTACTTTAACTTGAAATCTGCTAGATACAATTAGGGCATATAGCTCTCACGTTTAAAGAGGATTCGATTAGTTTAAACCCATTAACTTTTGCTGCAACTTTGCCTGCTTCTAATACTTGGTCATTTTCAAATTCTTCTGTTCTTCCACACCTAATACAAATCAAGTGGTGATGATCAGGAGTATCGTTACTAAGTAATTCATATCTGTGTCCGCCCTCACTAAGTTCTAATTCATGAAGCAAACCCATTTTTACTAAAAGTCTTAACGTTCTATAAATTGTTGCAAGTGAAACTTTGGAACTTGATTCAATTAACTTTTCATGAACTTCTTCAGCACTAAGATGATTTCCAGAACCAATATTCTCAAATAAATTTAGAACCTTGAGTCTCTGAGGAGTTAATCTCTTACCATCTTTATGTAATCCATCTCCAAGAGGTGATGTAATGACCTTGTATTGAGATGATAATGTCAAAAATTAACCTACGGCTATTCTCAATAATAACTCTAGATGAGAGTAAAACAACTTTTTGATTTAAATGTTTACTAAAGTTCTCCAAAATATTATGTTGAATATATCTTCACTTACAGATGATGATAGATCATGATTAACTCTACTAATAAACAATTACCAAAAGTAAATGCATTGTTAATTATTGATATTCAGGAAAAAATAATAAAGCCAATTTTTAATAAGGATTCAATAATCAAAAACATCAAAAAGCTAATAGATGCTTACCAAATTCTAGAAAAAAACATTTTTGTATCTGAACAGAACCCACTAAAGTTGGGTGAAACGATCCCTGAATTATTGCCCAAAGTGGGATTTAAAAAAATTGAAAAGATGGAATTCAGCTTAGCTAATATACAAGAATTTTTAATAGAACTTAAAAATAAGAAAATTACAAATTTGATAGTTTGTGGTATCGAAACCCATATTTGTATTCAACAAACAGTCTTAGATTGCTTAGAAAAAGGATTTGAAGTTATTCTCATATCAGATGCTATGAGCAGTCGAAATAAGCTAGATCATGAAATAGCTTTGCAAAGAATGATTCAGAGCGGTGCGATCTTAACAACTACCGAATCAATAATCTTTGAATTATGCAAAACTGCCGATAGAAAAGAATTTAAAGAAATTAGAAATATAATTCAAAGTTAAAGAAAAATTAAGACTGGTTAGTTCTTTAGAGATAATTTAAAATTCTATTAAAGATAATTTTTTGGGTTTATTTGAATATGAAATTAGTTACTGAAAACTTCCTTCTGGCAATTTCAATTTTTTTTATTGGAATTTTATTGTCGATAATAATTTCTAAACTTTCAAAAATATTTTTTAAAAAGATCTCAAAAAGGACAAAAACAAATTTCGATGATTTTATTTTTGATGTGATTGTTGGGATTATAAAACCTATAGGTTTCCTACTCTCATTTTATTTTTCAATTGACTATTTTTTTGCGGATGAAGTAACTTTTATCTCTGTCTTATTGAATATTCAGAAATTATTCATTTTGGTAATTATTATAAAAGCTCTTAACAAAGTTTTAATCAGATCATTAACAGAATCAACCTCAAAAATTAATGATTCCTCGATCAGTTCAATGATATCTTCACTAACTCCTCTTTTAAAAGCATTAACATGGACTATTGGTTCAATATTTTTCTTGCAAAATATAGGTGTTCAAATGACTGCTATTTGGGCCTTACTTAGTGCAGGAGGGATTGGTGCAGGTCTAGCTTTGAAAGATCCAGTTCAAG
>QCHO01000023.1 GCA_003279535.1 Prochlorococcus sp. AG-402-C22 | reverse complement strand
ACCTGGAGAGAATGGAGGGGAGGTAGTTGTTTTAGTTAATGATAATTCTGCAGGAAATGATCAAATAATTGCAGATAAGTCAATTAAAAGTGTTTCTGATTTAAAAGGTAAAACAGTAGCGGTTGAAGAGGGGGTTGTGGATGATTTTTTACTTGTTTTAGCTTTGAATGATGTTGGATTAACAAGAGATGATGTAATTATTAAAGGTCTTCCAACTGATCAGGCTGCAACTGCATTTGCAGCAGGAAAAGTAGATGCTGTTGGTGCATTCCCTCCATTTACTGGTACTGCAATGAAGAGACCTGGAGCAAGAGTTATTGCTAGTTCAAAAGAGTATCCCGGTGCAATTCCTGATTTATTAGCTGTAAGCGGAGATTTGATTTCTGAAAGACCAGATGATGTTCAAAAAATTGTTAAAACTTGGTGGGATGTAAGAGAATTTATGGAAAAAAATCCAAGAAAATCTGAAAAGATTATGGCAAAACGAGCTGGGATCCCAACACGCGAATACAAACAATATAAGGGTGGAACTAGGTTCTTTTCTTTGGAAGAAAATCTAGAAGCTTTTAGTGATGGGTTCGGTATGAAACATATGCCTTATGCAGCGAAACAAATGGCAGACTTTATGGTGAAGGTAGGATTTATTCCAGAAAAACCAGATATGAGTAAATTATTTGATCCTTCTTTTGTTGAAAATATTAGTTAATTAAAAAAAAATTAAAATGGTTAGTTCGAAATTAATTAAGAGGGATAAATATTTTTTATCCCTCTTTTCATTTGGTAGTGAACCAAAAAAATTAAACAAAGTATTTCTTCAAATAGCTTCACTTTTGATTCCCCTTTTAATTTGGACAATAGTGTGTCAATTAAAGCTTGTGAGTGAAATGTTTTTACCATCACCGTTAGCGGTCTTTTATTCTCTTTTAGATATGGCTGAAAGTGGAATATTATTTGAAGATATTTTTGCAAGTACTGGTAGGGTATTTGCTGGTTTTATAATTGCGACAATTTTTTCAGTTCCTTTAGGAATTTTAATGGGTTCTTTCCCTTCTTTTTGTGCTTTATGTGAACCATTAATTGCAATGCTTAGATATATGCCTGCCGCTGCTTTTTCTCCTTTGCTTATTATTTATTTGGGAATTGAAGAAGCTCCAAAAATTGCATTAATTTTCATTGGCACAGTTTATTTTAATATTCTGATGGTAATGGATTCAGTAAAATTCGTACCTAAAGAACTTATAGAAACAACACTTACTTTAGGAGGAAATACGAGAGATTTATTGATCAAAGTAATAGCAAGATATTCTTTGCCAAGCATCATTGATACTTTGAGAATAAATATTGCAACTTCATGGAATTTAGTTATTGTGGCAGAATTAATAGCAGCGGAAGTTGGCTTGGGTAAAAGGATTCAACTAGCTCAAAGATTTTTTCGTACAGACCAAATTTTTGCAGAATTAATTGTTCTTGGATTAATTGGATTTGCTTTGGATATGAGTTTCAGATTTTTACTAAGAAGAACATGTAAATGGGCTGTTTAAATGAAATTAGATGTAAATAAAATTTCAAAATATTTTGGGGAAGGTTCAAGCAAAAAAAAGGCTATTGAGGGAATAACTTTTTCAATAAGTTCTGGCGAATTTAAAACTCTTGTTGGGAGTTCTGGATCAGGTAAAAGTACTATATTGAGGATTATTGCTGGGCTAGAAAATCCATCTTCAGGGAATGTAAAAGTTGATGGAAAAATAGTTAGCGGTCCAGGATTAGATAGAGGAATGGTTTTTCAGAAATATAGTCTTTTCCCTTGGCTAACTGCATCTGAGAATATCGCATTTGGAATGAATTTGAATTCTTTTAAAGTAAAAGAAATAAAATATAGAACATCTTATTTACTAGAGGTAGTAGGTCTTCAGGATTCGGCAAACAAGTATCCAAAAGAATTATCTGGAGGGATGCAACAAAGGATAGCAATTGCAAGAGCTTTAGCGACTAACCCAAAAATTCTACTTTTAGATGAACCCTTCGGAGCCTTGGACTTGCAGATAAGAGAATCTATGCAGAAATTTCTATATCAATTATGGAAAAAAACTTCTTTGACAGTTCTACTCATAACTCATGATATTGAAGAAGCATTAGCCCTCTCTCAGCAAATATGTATTTTAGCTCCTAATCCTGGAAGAATCATAAAAGAAGTTAATGTAAATCTACAAAAAAATGATTTAGATAAATTGAGACTTGATTCGGAGTTTTCAAAATTAAGATATGAATTATCTGATTTTTTGAGAAGCCTCCAAAAAACTAAATAATGTCAGATAATTTTTTGCCTACTTGGCTTTATAATGATGAAAACATATTTGAATTTGAATTAGATAAATATTCAAAAAATTATTGGCACCCATTGATTTTTGTTGGAGAAATTAAACCTGGGGAAATACTAGAAAGAAAATTCTTTAATCAATCATTATTTATTTCATGTTTAGAAAATAATTCAATAGCTGTTTTTAAAAATAGATGCCCTCATCGTGGGTCAAAATTATGTTTGCCAAAAACAAAATTAAATCCATCTAAAAGTATATTTTGTCCCTATCATGGTTGGACTTTTGATGGTTATGGCAAACTTAAAACTTTGCCATTAAAGGATGATTTTGAAATAAAAATAGAATTGGGAGATTATTTTTTAGAAGAAGTAAATTCTTTGGTAAATGGACCTTTGATTTGGATTAACCTTAGCAAAAAACCAATATCTATAGATGATCAAATTGAACTGGTTGCCAAAAAATGTACCTATGAATGGCAAAAAAATTATAGTATTTTTTCTGAATTTTCTAATACTTTAAATTGCAATTGGAAAATAGCTCATGACAATACATTGGATGATTATCATGTCGCAGTTGCTCATAAAGATACCTTGCATAAAGAACAAGGTCCAATTAAAAATTACAAGTATTTCTTTAGTGAATTTTGTAATGTTCTTGTTACTCCACTTAGTAGCGAAGATAATTTGTATACCTTTGGATTAGTTCCATGGACTCATCTAATAATTTGGCCAGGTAAAGGTATTTTGTTAATAAGTTATCTTCCAGAAAATATTAATCATTGTACTTTAGAAATTAAATTAGCTTCTGGGTCTTTGAGCACAAAAGATTTAGAAATTTGGAAACGTAGTATATTAAAGTTCCTTGAGGAAGATAAAGTTATTGTCGAATCCGTTCATAAGTCATATATGGAAAAATTCAAAATTGGACCACCTAATAAACTTGAAAAGAGGATTATTCACTGGCAAAAAATTTATAAAAAATTTCTTCATGCATCGGGTATTTCTTTTTAATTTTATTTTTATTTTTTTAAAGAATATTATTAATCTAATTTAATGTTTAATTTGATAAATAATTTAAGTAATAGTTAATAGAACTTGTTGATAATGAATTTAAGTATTAAAAAAATGAAGATTATGAAAATTTTTATTCCAATAATTTTATCTTTATCTTTCCTTTCTTCTTGTAGTAGTGACAAAGATTTTTCTCTTACAGTGGTAAACGCATTAACAAATTGCGGAGGCAGATCCCGTATTTTAGAAAATGAAAATGAAGAGATAGTCAATACAAAAGTAAAAGATTTAAGCGATGGAATAGGAAAATATGTTGAATTTACTGTTGTAGAAACTGATAAAAAAGGCGGGAAATATAGGATTATTAATTGTTTCCCAACTGAAGAACCACAAGATTCAATAATAAAAACTGTTAAAACAAATTATAAATTAAGCAATTAAAACTTATTTAGAAATAACTATTTTACGATTGATAAAAGTTTTGGGTTAAGGATTAAGTAGTAAGCGTTTCATAAAAAATATAGCTTAGGAAAATAGATTTTTTTAAGATTATACTAATAAAATTTAGGGAGAATAAAATGTCAATCATTACCGACAATACAGTGCTCGTTCATATTTATAGCGGTTTAGAATCCATAAATAAAATAACTTTAGGTTTATTAGTTGCCCTTACAGCAGAAAAAAACGATCATAAAGTAACTCTTTTTCTTGCGGGGGACGGAGTACACATACTAAATTGCAAAAAAGCTGGTGAAATAGTTGGTCAAGGTACCGGAGATTTATACGAACATCTTGAAAATTTAAAGAATTCAAAAGTTACTATATACGTCTCTGGACTTTCAGCTAAATCAAGGGGTTATGATGAGAAGCTTTTAGAAGGATATAATGCTGAGTTTGCCATGCCCGATGTACTTGTTGATGAGTCAATAAAAGCTGATAGCATACTTTGTTATTAAGTCTTTATTAAAAAAGAAATTTTAAACTGAGATTTTTGATGATTTGATAATTTCCCATGCTTCTGATGCAGAATCTGCATATTCAAATAAATTTAAGTGTTCATCTTCAATTAATCCATGATCAGCTAAATACTCAAAGTTAATTATCTTATCCCAATATTCCTTACCAAAAAGTATGATTGGGATTTTAGTTTTCATGCCAGTTTGCCGGAGTGTCAATAGTTCAAACAATTCATCTAGAGTTCCAAACCCCCCTGGAAAAAATACAGCAGCTATTGATCGCATGACAAAATGGATCTTTCTTAATGCAAAATAATTAAATTTAAAGCAAAGACCAGGTGTTATAAAAGCATTTGGGATTTGTTCATTAGGGAGACTGATATTCAAACCTATGGATTTACAATTTGCTTCAAATGCTCCTCTATTAGCAGCTTCCATAATTCCTGGTCCACCACCTGTCACAATCACATCAGAATCATAGTTTTTATTTTGATTACTAATTGAAGCAAGTTTAGAAAAATCCATTGCGGATTGATAATAGTGACTCATTGATAACAAATTTTCTAACCTACTTAAATTTCGTTTAAGCAAAATCGATGTAGGATTTTTTTTAATCAACTCTTTTATATTTTTAACTCTCTTTTTTGTACTTGATTCTTCTGTGATACTTGCGCCTCCAAAAATAATTATGGTTGAAAGAATTTTATTTGCTTCAAGGATGAGATCTGGTTTAGTAATTTCAAGAAGCATTCTTACCCCACGCATTTCATCTCGACTAAGAAAACCAATATCTTCGTTAGCCAATTTATAACTATCAGAATTAATAATTAAATTCAGATTTTTTAAATTATTAATTTTGGGTGAAATATATTTTTTCATTTCAAACAAGGGGTTTTAATTTTTTTTTCTAGCGGATTAAAAAGAAATCTTTTAATTTGATTATTTTCGTAAATCCAAAAAACAGGGTTACTATTTCTTGCTTTAACTAAACTTATTTTTTCTAATTTTTGTGGGATAAATTCTTTAGCTGAATCAAAAAATTTATCTCTTTTGGGTTGATTTAAAACAATACTTCCTTCTTTGCCTGATATTGATCTGTGATAAGTTCCAATAGGTATTTCTAATGCTCCCATAGATCTATTTAGATAAATCACATGATGAGGTTCATCCCATGAAGGATTTATCAAAACAAATATCCTTTCCCCTTTAATAACTAAATTGTGATCAATTTGATGATAATGAACATAATATTGCTCATTTTGAAGATCATCTGGAGGAGATATGGCTTCTCCAGAATGGATCACAACGTCAGAAGCATTTGATGTATCTATACCTGCATCGAAAAATGTAACTTTTGGAGTCTGTCTAAATAAAGTTATAGGGAAGAATCTTAATTCCATTGCTTTTACCCCCTTTTGAGCGAATTTACAAATAGGATTAGAATTTATTTTTTAAAAAAAAACTATTAATATCGGATTTTTAATTGCAACAAACTAAGCAATCTTCCTGATTTGGATAATCTCTACATTCTTTTTTTAAAGTTTCTTCTAAAAAATCGACTTTCTTGACATAATCAAGATCTTTTAATTCTTTGTTAGGAACTGTGAATTGTGTTTCTAGTTTCATTTTTTTTCTCCTAATTAATACTGTTTTTTGAATCCATTCCAAGTTTGAGAAAACCTTAATCCCAGATAAAAAATTAAAATTGTCCAAAATAAAATTTCTATTCCTAAATTAGTCATTTGCTTTTCCTCCTTTCTATCTGATTATTCTTTAGTACAGGTATTATGCAAAAATCAAGCGTAAGAATACCTAAAAAAATAAAGTATTAATCACAAAAAATTTTACAATGGTTGTTACTAGGATGTTCTGCGCATTCTTTATACCAATAAGTTTTAAGTTCTTTTGGCTGAATATCATATGAAAGACTTTTAGTGTCCAAATTTACCTCCTGGATGGTAAATGTATCGTTTAGTGCCATAAGACTTACCTCTTACCTATAACTATGTTCTAATTCATTTGAATAGTAAATTTCAAGTTTTATGTGTGCGGTTAGAGGAACAAAATTGTACGGATTAAGGATCAAAAAAAACTCCCAAATTAAAAATCATTATAAGGAAAACATCTTCAAAAAATTTATTTTAAGTTTTAAAAAATTTGGATAAAACTTGCTTAGAAATTATTATCCTTCAACTTACTCATATAAGCCAGTATTCTTTATCCATCCAATCTATCTGCATATTCTCTTAAGATTTCAGCCATCTTTTGAGCTGGGATTTCTTGTTGATAATCTCTACATAAATCAAAAAATTTATCCAGGAAATCTTTCATTGAAGAGGACATAGAAATTAGTGTTTCTTTTTAAAAGTAATGTATGCAAACCCACCAAGCAATAAAAGACTCATAACTCCATAAAAAATCGCTATTCCGTACATGTGCGTCATTTATTTATAAAGATATAAGCGGAATATAAATAAACTAAGAAAACTCCAATAGCAAAAAAACTTCCATAAATAAGAAAGTTCCAAATTTTATATAATTTAGGTTTTTTAAATTCTTGTTCTTCTTTTTTAGTAATCATTTACTTTCTTTTTCATTTCTGGCAGCATTACCTTTTGCTCTTAATACCAAAGATATTGTAAGGGCAGCGCTTAGTATCCCAGCATCAATTAATAAGTGTGGGGAGATATTCATCAGCTGATAAGAGAAATAAGAAGAGTCATTATCTTTTCAGCAATAAATCTATTAGCCATAAAAAAGAAGGGTTTAACCCTCCAATTTTAGATCGAATGTCAATCAATGTCTATTTAAGCTTTTTAGCTTCTCTTGAAAAAACAGTATTTTAATTTAGCCAGAACAAGAGAATGCACCTGTAAGAATATTTTTAAAAATTGGTGCTTGACCTAAGGCGTACAAGAAGAAAGTTGATGATGTGATAGTAATAGCTACTTTAGAAGCCCTGTTGAGTTTTAAATTTGATACTTTTGATAATGCAGAGTTCATTTATTCATTAATGTAATTACATTTATATTAGCTGGAAAAATTAAATATTTAGAATCAAAATTTACCAAAAATTAATTTTATTGCTCCTTCTTCTCAGCCTGCATTTTTACTAGTTCAAATTCTTTTTTAGAAACTACTCTAATTTTGTATTCTGGATATCTTGTCTTCCACCATTTATTGATCGAAATAGCTATTCCTTTTAAATCTTGGGCACAAATATTGATCCATAAAATCTTAGTCTCAACTTCTTTATAGAATTCCCAACTTGTAGGTGAAGCCATTAAAAATAGCTAATGAAAAAATTTATAATTGTTGAAAAAAGTCTATAAATTTTGGTATATGATTAATTAGCCAAAACTTTTCTTCTTTCATATCATTCGATTTAGGTGAAAATATAGGGTTTGCATAAAGTGGAAATTAATATCTTGAAATAAGTAGATTTTGTTTCACTTTTACCTTCAAGGAAGATATTATTTCTATTTTAAAACTACTTTCAATGAAAAATATATAGGTGAAGAAGGGGCCAAAAATTGGCCCCTCTGGGTGAAACTCTTCCAAAGAAACACCAATAAAATTTTACTCTGAAAAATGCATATTTAAACAAATTAATATAATAAATATTAAAAATTAAGCGGCTTTTTTAAAAGGATTTATGTTCTTAAAAAAATTATTACTTTTGTGGGCACTTATTTTTCTATATCTTTGATTTATCTCCAAGATATATTTTCTGGCTTTTTTATCGCTTTCGATTTTCTGTTTTCGAAGACGTAAAGCTCTTAATTCCTCTATTGACATGAGGCTATTATCTTGTTTGGAATTAAAAAGATCAAATTGCATCAGTTTAATAAATTAACTATCTTCTTTAAATGCCAGAGTAACAATCTCATGGTTATTTGCAATAGAGATAATTAACCAATTTAATTTAAATAAGATAGTTGATTTTCAATAAGTTATGTTTTAAATATTAAAAGCCTTCGAATGATTAACTTTTGAAATCAGTAAAAATTTTTAATTGAATTAGATGGAACTTCCTCTGGCACCAATGATTCACCGTAATGTAATTCCGCTGATATCATTAGTAACCAGTAAAAAAAGTTAACTAAAGCTTTCTCCACGAGGATTTAGTAACTAATCTAAGTAATCTCATAAATTTTGTAATAGCAATATACAAAATAAATATATCAAGCAATCAAGATATTTATATAAAAAAGCATAGATTCAAATTAATTTGGAAGTTTTGCACCTTCAAGCTTTAGGCAGCGGACTAAATCCTCGTGGAGTATTGGACTTTAGCCCGCTCTATCTTTTTAGCAAAGGAAAAATCGCACTGCAAGGGAGAGCTAGATCTACAACTGCTATCGCTGCATCCGAATAAACTATTTTTAAGTTACTAAGAACTAGGCTAATTAAGCATAAACTAGTATTTTGCTTCTTATATATTTGTTACCAGGCTTAAGTTATGCCAGTTGATTCAGTATTTTTGCTCATTGATATATTGATTCTAAAAATAATATTATTATCAATGCCAAAGAAGGTGAACTTTTGAAAAAAATAATTAAATTTCTTAAATCAATTATGAGAAGAATTGATATCCTCAGCGCAGAGACTCAATTAAAATTAATACTGGAAAATTAATGGGTTTCCCACATTGTCCTATTTGTGTCTTCCTAGCATTTGTTTCCTTATGTATAGGAGTTACCCGCAGTTATATGTTCTTTATTCTTTTAAGGGAGTTAATAAGTGGAAAATCCAAGTTAAAATTGCAGTTTAGTTTCAATTAAGGGTTGACATCTAAGTATAAATACTTTATAAATAAATTGTAGTAAATACTACAAAATCGTCCGATCTACCAACTGATAGACCGCAGTACGACTCAAGCCATAGGACGGGGACTTGAGCAAGTTCAGGAGCTGCATCATGGTAAACATGTATTTCAATGGAAAGTCATTTGTATATTGTAGAAAACAAGAAGAAAAAGCAATAAAGCTTACTTATAGAGGATCAAGTTACTTGAAATAAGTTTTCTAATTTCTTTTTAGATATCTAAAAATATTTATTTAAGAAGTACTATGAAATTTATTATTTCTCCTTTTGCCATACAAAAAAAGAGAATTGACTAATTAGATTACAAAAAAACGAATATTATTTATGAGAAATTTTGGAGAATAGATAGAGATAATCAGTGTACTCTTAATAAATCTATCTAATAAGTCTTTGACCAATACTGGTATTTAAAAGTTGGCTTAATAAAATTTTTGCTATTAATTAATTTAGAGCTTTTTATTACTAATGCCATTAGACCTTTTTTAATAAAAATGCTAGTTATTGTTATTGCTTTATTGATCAGAAGAGAAATTAAACTAAAAAAGCTAGACAATTTTATTAATCATCAAATTCTTTTTTAAAAAAAGTTTGGATATTTATTGAATTTTCTAACATAGTATTTATTGATACTTTATAAGAAAAACTTATTATGAACATATTTTTTGCCTATCTAAAAAATCATGTATTCGTATATTTCGTAACGAGAAGTTAATTTAGAAATAACTAATTTATAATCAGATTTTTAAAAGGTTATGCAACCGATTTCTGAAGAGCTTTACAAAAAAATAGTTGAGACTTCTAAAAAATGAGTAAGTTACTAATTGCTTTATTAGCTTTAGATATAGGTGTTAGTCTTTCTAAAGTTTATATTTTTACTTGAAAATCAAATTAATTAGCAAAAAGAAGTAATTTTACAAAAAAAGATATAAGGTATTTTTAGGAATTCTATTTTATAAAATAAACAATTAAACCAACAAAAGAGCTGCCTAAAAGTAGTAAGACCATTAAAAGGGCTATTAACTTTGCTAATCCCATAAAGATAAATCCGAATTTCCTGTAGATCTTTGCATCCAGTGAATTTTCCAAACATTATTTACTTTTTTAAAGATAGATGTAACTGTTGGTAAGTCATCATTAGGTGTACCTTTATAAGTAAATTTTGAACCTAATGTAAAAATGCACATTATTATATTTTCACTTAAAAATTCGAATCGGTGAATTTTGGTTATTTCTGCCTTTTCTTGAACTATATCACCAGAAATCATTTGTTCAAATCCTTTAGCATCTATAGGATTACCACTTGGTCTTATGAATAAAAAATCTGTAGTGGCATTATTAAGAAAAAAAGAAGCCATCTTTTTTGGATTGGCAAACTCATTTAGTAATGAAATTATTGTTTCTTGATCATTCATAAAAAAGTAAAAAAGGTATTCCCTTTAGTTTAGATGTACTATTTCAAATATACAAATCGTTACTGTGATGATTTTAAGAAAAATTCGTTAGTATATTCAAATATAAGATTTGTAATGCAAACCATGGTGAATTCATTAAACAAACTATTACCTGTTGGCAAAAAGGTAAAGAAATATTTGCCTTTTTTTATTGGATTTAAATTACTTACATTTACTGGTTTTCTTACTTATATAATGAATCGATAATTGATATTACCTTCAAAATACATTTTAATTAGGATCTAGTGAATAAAGAAGAACGGATTAAAAGATTCAAGTCTATGTCTAGTATGCAAAGACAGGAATTGATATTAAAGAAGATGAAAGAGAGAGGAATAGAAGTTGGGAGCGGGATCCCTAACAAAAAATATGATAATAGAGAGGTTTATGAATTAATTCACATTTCTAAATGCTTCCCAGAATTAAGAGAAAAAAATAAATAAAAGTTTCAGATATGATTTTTAATAAACACTTATTTGCTTATTTTTTTCTTAAGTTTTTTTGATTTTATGCAATAATTATTTCAACTTAAATTAAAAATGTTTAAAAAATTACCTTTAATTTTTTTTTTACTTTTTAGTTCATTTATAACTATTTATCCTTCCATAAAAGAAAATACCAAGTTGTTTGAATATTGTTATACACTTGAAAAAATATTTTCTAGAAATTCAGTAGAAAAAAGTAAAAATATATCAAGGAAAGTTAAAACTTATGCAAAAGATATTACTTTAATTGGTACGAGCAAAACTAAGGGAGCTTTGGTGAATAAGATAATTGATCAATATAAAAATTCTAAAAAATCATTAATTATAAGTTTTGTCCCTAATCGTTTTTATTGTTTAACAGGATATTGGATTGAGTATGTAAATCCAGGAACATTTACATTTTTGTTTTATGAGAAAACTAAAAGAAGTATAAATAAATATAAGGATGCTAAACAAGAAGTCGATGAATTTATCAGAGACATTAATTCAGAATATAAAACTATAAGGAAAGAAATTAAGGATTTATTTTAAAAATTAAAAATAATATTCTAGAGTAAAAAGCTTATTTATTAAATTTGGTTCTCCCTTTCTATATTGTGAAAATAAAAAAAATAAGAAATCCAAAAATCAATAAAAAACTAACAATAGATATTGAATAAACTAACTTTTTTGTGATATTAAATTCAAGTTTGCTTTTGGTAAATTCTCTAAAGAGCTTAAATTTTTTATTATATAATGGGGAATAACTCTCTGAAATGTTGTCAAGATAATTATTAGGAAGATAATTATTGTTAATAAGTTCTTTTTTATTAGCTTTTGTATCTAATTGCATATTATTTTCAGAAGCACCAATTTTATGATTAGATAATTCATAAAAAAATTCATGTACATTTTCAGTAGTTTTTATTTTTTTATTTTTAACATCAAGTTTGGTTTTTTCTAAATCATCATCAAACCAATCGTCATAGATTATAAAGTTGGGTTCGGCAAAATAAGACAAGATTTTATTTCAAATAAGTACAATAAAAACATAAATTAAAAAAAAAGAAGATACTTATTTTTGTTGGTAAATTTCATAAATTATGTTTATAAATCATCATAAATTGTCAATACCCTATTAAATTAATTCATATAGTATTCATGTCCTGTTGTAGGGTATCAGCTAAAAAATTTTAGATAATTATTTTCAAGTAATTTAAACTTTTTCTAAAGAAATTATGTTTAGAAAAAATATTTGAATTTAATAATATTCACAAATAAGTTTTTATCATTTCATCTTTAAAATTCACTCTTCACCTTTTGATGCAAACCAGTGGTCATATTGAGTGCAAATATGTTCAACTTATCTATACATATCTAATTAAGATTTGAAGATTTATAAACTTAATGGTTATTTTGAAAAATATTTTTAAATAATTTTCCTTAAACCAGTCAAAAAATTTAGATTATACATTCAAATTAGAACTTTAAAAAGAAACCCACAGAATTTATTAAAACATTCCTAATATAAATTTTATTAAGAATTAAAATTATGAACATCTATTTATTTTGGATATTATTTTTATCTCTATGGGCGGTAGTTCCTTTAATGATTATTAAAGGTAGAGTAGATGAATCTCCAAAAATTAAGACATCCCCTGAAGTAAAACCGCAGAAAAAAGGTTGGTTTAAATAAATTAAATTTATATTTTTTTTGAATAAATAATATAAATTTTTAGGTTTTAAACATTACAAATTTAAATTTTTTATAGTGAAAACATTTGAAAAAAATTATCTTTTTCTGGTTGTTCTTGGAGGAAGAGCTCATAAAGCTAATGTTGAGTTGCATGATGTTAGGTGGGTTGTGGGCTCAAAAATTGAGGATACATTTAATGTCTTAAGGAAGAATTGGTTTGGATCAATTGATGGTTTACATATTGATAGTTTTAAAAAAATAGAATACATAGATGGTTATAAGATTAATTTAAAAAATTTTGAAAAAAATAAAATAAAAAATAAGCAATCATTTAATCAAATAAATCCCAAAAAAAATCTATGGTTTGTCAATATTGGAGGATATGATCCAAGTTCAATGCAAGAAAAACATGAATTTGGTTTAGTCGTAGCTTCAAGTTCCTTAGAGGCAAAAAATAAGGTTAAATCTAAATGGCTAAGTGGGTGTAGAAAAAAGCATAAAGATGATATCGCATCTCTAAACACGTTAATTAGTTGTGATGATTGTCAACTTATTAAAAATATAGGTAGTTGGCAAATAGAATTAATTTTAGAAAATAATTTACTTGAAGAAAATAATTATCCTGATTGGTATGGTTATAAAAGAATAGATAAGATCTAAAAAAAATTTAGATCATTTTTTTATAATAAATTTATTATATTTCTAGTCTATTTATAAATAGAAAAGATTACAGAGAACTTGATTTTCTCAAGAAATAAATTCCGCCTCCCAATGATATAAAGACAGGTAACCAAGCAGCAAAAATAGGAGGTAATAAACCTTTTACTCCAAATGAACTGAACAGAAATGACATAACATAATAAATTAATATTAGTATCACGCTTAATCCAAATCCCTGACTTTTAGAAGATCTTAAATTAGATTTTGATCCCAAACTACTTCCTATTAAACCGAATACTAAGCATGCAAAAGGTAGAGTGAATTTTTCTTGAATACGGACTTGAATTCTTCTTATCTCTTTTAGGTTCCCAGTTTTTTTATATATTTTTTCTGCTTCTAAAGCCTGCTTCAGTGTCATCTCAGTGGAATCTTTAGGAACTTTTGCTAACTCCAATGGCCCCTCTACGAAAGGATATGTATATTCTTTAAATTTAATATTCGTAGTTTGTCCGCTTGGATCAATAGATATAATACTACCTTCAGAAAATATCCAAGAAGAGTTCTTTTTATCAAATATTGCATTATTTGCTTTTAAGACTTGTTGAAAATCTTCTCTGGAAAAATCTAATACTGTAACATCATTCATTATTTGGTTTTCATACTTTGAAGCATAAAATATGTGAGTAAGAAAAGTATTTCTTTTTGTTGGTTTTTTGGTTGAAGCATTTATCCTTGAACCATATCTAGAAAACATAATATTAAATTTCCCTGTTTCGCTGCTGAAAGAACTTCCTATGCCTGCTCTTAAAGTTGTCTCAGCCAATTTATTACTTGTGGGGACTAAATTATCATTAAAATAAAAAGTCAAACCAGTCATAAATATTGAAAGTGCAATGGCTGGAGCAATAATTCTTGAAGTTTTTATACCCAATGATTTAAGTGCTAACAATTCAGAATTACTTGATAATTTTCCATAAGCTAATAATGTAGAGAGCAAAACTGCCATAGGGAATGATAAAACTAAAAAGCTGGGCAAACTAAAAAAAAGAACTTTTAAGGCTAAAAACAGAGGTAAACCATATTCAACAATTTTTCTTATGAGATCGAACATCACGCCAACAGATAATGAAATAACTGTAAAAGCAGAAATGGCAAATACCATAGGGGGTATCATTTGTCCTAATAACCATCTATCTATTAAAGGTATTGAATACCACGGGGTAATTATTTTATTGATGGTTTTTTTAATAAGTGATTGATTTGAAAGTTTCAAAAGGAATTTATTTAATTTTGTACTGTCTTTTCTTGCATTATAAAATATCAATGATTTG
>QCHO01000022.1 GCA_003279535.1 Prochlorococcus sp. AG-402-C22 | reverse complement strand
TAATTAATTGGAAGGAAAGTTTTGCTCTTGTTGTAAAAAGTAGCCAAGAAGGAATCTTATTAGCTTCTCCTGTAGATGGAATGATAAATATTCCAAGTGATGAATTAAAAAGCACATTTGAAAATGAAATTAATATTCTGCTTCTAGAAAAAACAAAGGAAACTCCTCAAAAAATTTTCAATCTAAATTGGTTTTGGCCAGCTATTCAAAAATATAAAGTTGTACTAATACAAGTTTTAGTCGCAAGTTTTGTCGTTCAATTATTCACACTAGGTAATCCATTACTTATACAGGTAATTATTGATAAAGTTATTTCCCAAAGGAGCTTAGATACACTTCAGGTTTTGGGTGTAGCACTACTATTCGTAACATTGTTAGAGGGAATCCTTGGAAGCTTAAGAACTTTTTTATTCGCAGAAACAACAAATAGAATCGATCAAAAATTAGGTTCAGAAGTAATTGATCATTTATTAAGACTACCCTTGAATTATTTTGATAAAAGACCAGTAGGTGAACTCGGTTCTAGAGTTGATGAGCTTGAGAAAATTAGAGAATTTCTAACAGGCCAAGCCTTATCAACAATTCTCGATGCAATTTTTTCTGTAATTTATATTGTGGTGATGTTCATCTATAGTTCATTACTAACTTTAATTGCATTAATTGTAGTACCTATTCAAATAGCGATTACATTATTAGGAGCAGAACATTTTAGAAGGCAATTTAGACAGGCAGCTGAAGAAAATGCGAAAACAAAAAGCCACTTAGTTGAAGTAATTACTTCAATACAAACTGTCAAATCTCAAAATATTGAGACTATAAGTAGGTGGAAGTGGCAGAAATTATATTCAAAATATATCGCTAGAACTTTTGAAAGAACAATCAGTGGTACTACTATTGGTCAAATTAGCCAAGTTCTGCAAAAAATTTCTCAATTATTAGTTTTATGGGTTGGAGCAACGCTTGTTTTAAAAGGTCAATTAACTTTGGGACAATTAATTGCTTTTAGAATAATTTCTAGTTATGTAACCCAACCATTGTTGAGGTTATCAACAATCTGGCAAAATATTCAAGAATTAAGAGTAAGTTTTGAAAGATTAGGTGATGTCATTGATACACCGCAAGAATCAAATGAATTAGATAAGCAAAAGATTTCAATGCCACCTGTTAAAGGGAATGTTGGTTTTGAGGATGTCACTTTTTCTTTTGATAAAAGCAAGTCTAATGTTTTAGATAAAGTAAGTTTTGAAATTGAAAAAGGGCAATTTATTGGAATAGTGGGAGAGAGCGGAAGTGGTAAAAGTACTCTTATGAAATTACTTTCAAGACTATATGCTCCAAATGAAGGAAAGATCAAAATAGATGGTTATGACATAGACAAAGTTGAGCTATATTCTCTAAGAAGACAAATAGGGATTGTTCCCCAAGAACCGATTTTGTTTTCAGGGACTGTAATGGAAAATATAGCTTTAACTCAATCTGAGGCCTCTAATGATGAGATAATAAATGCTGCTAAATTAGCTGAAGCGCATGATTTCATTATGAATTTGCCTAGTGGATATAGTACTAATGTTGGAGAGAGAGGTACTTCTTTAAGTGGGGGGCAAAGGCAACGAATTGCGATTGCAAGAACACTTTTAAATAAACCTCAAATTTTGATTTTGGATGAAGCGACGAGCGCCCTTGATTACAATACTGAAAAAAAATTATGCGATAACCTAATAAATAATTTGAAAGATAATACAGTCTTTTTTATAACTCATAGACTTGCAACAATAAAGAACTCTGATCTAATTCTTGTGATGCATAATGGTAAGTTAGATGAAATGGGTTCTTATAAACAATTGATTTCAAATAAAGGTAGATATTATGCATTGGAAAGTCAACAGGGAAATATAGGATGAAGCAATTATTTTCCAAATATAAAAATAAAATAAAAAAAATAATTAATGATTTATCATTTAATGACCTTTTAGATAAATCAAAAAAATATACCTTCAAAGCCAAAGATAAAATAAAAACAAAATTGATTGATTTTGGTATTGATGAATATTTTTATAAATCAAAAGAATATTTCAATAAGGCCCAAGATAAAATTGAAAAAAGTTTTAAAACAATATCTTTTGATGAATCGCTTTTAAAACAAAGCGGCTTTTGGTTAAAATCGGTAACCTGGACTCTTATAGGTACTTCAACCTTTAGTCTTTTATGGTTGGGTTTTGCAAAGACAGAAGAAGTTGTAGTAGCAATTGGTAAATTAGAGCCTAAGGGAGATGTAAAAGATATTCAAATACCTATTGGAGGAGTGATTGAAGAAATACTTGTAGAGTCAGGTGATAATGTTGAAAGAAATCAAGTTCTAGTTCAACTAGATAGGGAAGCTTCTCTTGAAAAATTTAACTCATTTCAAAATGCTCTTGAAGAAAAGGAATTACAATTAGAAAAAAATAATTCTATTCTATCTCTTAAGAAAGATCAAAAGAAACAGGAATTAATGCTAATTAAAGAAAAAATAAGAAGTACCACTGAGAAGAAAGATATGAATTTAGTTCTTTTAAAAAAACTAGAAGAATTACATAAAGAAGGAGGAATATCTAAATTCAAATACGTTGAATATAAAATCAACCATGACAGTATAGTAAGTGAATTATCAAAATTAAAAATTGAAAAAGAAATATCTGCTGGAGTTATAAATCAAGAGTTAAAAAAATTAGAATCTCAGCAAGCTTTAATTAGAGCTGAAATAGCTTCTTTAAAATCTGAATTAATTGCTGCAAAAGTAACTCTAAAATATCAATCACTAAAGTCTCCAGTTTCTGGAATTGTTTTTGATTTAAAACCAACAACCGAAGGATACGTAGCTCAATCAAGTGAACCAATAATGAAAATAGTCCCTTTTGATGATCTAGAGGCAGATATCGAAATTCCAAGTAATAAAATTGGTTTCGTAAAAGTAGGAATGCCTGTTGAGATAAGTATTGACTCATTCCCATCTAGTGATTTCGGAGTGTTAAAAGGAAATGTAAAAAGAATTGGTTCTGATGCATTGGCCCCTTCTCAATTAGAACAAAGAACTGAATATAAATATCCAGCAACAATAGAACTAGAAGAGCAAATCTTTAAACTCCAAAATGGATCTTCATTACCCCTACAGGTCGGGATGTCTTTATCAGCAAATATTAAATTAAGGAAGGTGAGTTATCTACAACTTTTATTTAGTACTTTTGATAATAAGACAGATGCTTTGAAAAAAATTTAATTTAGATTTTAAAAATAATTACTTTAATTATTATTTTTATGGCAATTCAGTTTTTACTTTTATCTAACTTCAAGAATTACTATAATCAGTCTTATTAACTTATTATTTAGATGAAAGGTTTTGGAGATCTTTATAAATCTGAAAAGAAAAGGAATAAAAAGAATAATTTTTCTAAAGAACAAATAATTAATCATGTAATAAAGTTACATCTGGAAGGAAATATAGCGTTAGCAGAAAAAAATTATAAACAGTTAATAAGTCAAGGTTTTAATGATCACAGGATTTTTTCTAACTATGGAATAATCTTGCAAGATCAAGGCAAATTGCAAGACGCAGAATTGTCTTATCGAAAAGCAATTGGACTTAATCCTAATTTTGCAGATGGGCATTCTAATTTAGGAAATATTTTAAGTATTTTGGGAAACTTAAAAGATGCAGAAATTTATACAAGAAAAGCAATTGAACTTAATCCTAATTTGGTAAATGCTCATTTAAACCTAGGGAATATATTAAAAGATCTTGGCAAACTACACGACGCAGAATTTTCATATCGAAAAGCAATTAAACTCAATCCAAATTTTGTTGATGCGAATACTAATCTAGGAAATATTTTAAGAGATATTGGCAAAATAAAAGAAGCAGAAATTTATACAAGAAAAGCAATTGAACTTAATCCTAATTTGGTAAATGCTCATTTAAACCTAGGGAATATATTAAAAGATCTTGGCAAACTACACGACGCAGAATTTTCATATCGTAAAGCAATTGAGCTCAATCCTAATTTTGTAGTTGCGTATACTAATCTAGGAAATATTTTAAGAGATCTTGGCAAACTACAAGATGCAGAAATATATATACGAAAAGCAATTGAACTTAATCCTAATTTTGATAATGCTCATTTAAATCTAGGAAATATATTGAGAGATCTTGGTGAATATGAAGGTGCCGAATTTTCCTATCGTAAAGCAATTGAACTTAATCCTAATTTTGAAAATGCTCATTTAAATCTGGGAAATATATTGAGACATTTTGGTAAATTACAAGATGCAGAAATCTCCACACGTAAGGCAATTGAACTCAATCCAGATTTTGCAGATGCTTATTACAACCTTAGTCAAATTTTAATAACTTTAGAGAAATATAAAGAAGCAAAATTATGTTTAGAGAAAGTAATGAATTTACGGCCTTGGTCAATTTTGGCTTCATACAGTTTTAATTATGGGTTGAAATTAGACTGATCTCATAATGCAAAACATTACACAAGATCTTGGAGACTTCGTTGTCTATCAAATCAGATTCATAAATGATCTTTTTTCTAGTTGAGATATTAAATTCAAATATTTTCAATAAAAAATCCTTTGGAATATTATTTAGACCGATCTTCCTTGCTATTTCATTAAAATAATCATAAGGTAATCTCGGATGATTGACATCAGCGATAGGGAATCCTTCTAATATAAAACTTTTACCGGATTTTTCGATTTTCAAAGAATCATCTTTAAGACTCATTCCCTTACAGGTAATATCTATATCTTGATCTTCAATATTTAGAGAGAAAGGTACTGAAAATATAATTGTCTCCTCAGAAAAAAAACCATAAGAGAAAAAACGACTTATTGGAGATGTATTATTATATGAAAATCTTATCTCACTACTTAAAGCAGGATGATTTGGAGTACTTATTCCTTCATTCGTAATAATAAAAGGCAAGGATCCTACCTTATGATTTATAAGTTCCCAGATAGGAGCGATAACACTACTATTTTCAAAATGAATTGCTCTTGCATTTAAGAATTGTGTTTTAATAACATTATTCCATTTCCCTTTATGTCTTAAATCAATATCAAGCAAAGCATATTTTTTAATAAGTTCCTTTAAATTTGAATTAAATAAACTCAATCCTTTCTCAAATAATTCTGTTGTTTCTTTCCCGCCTGATCCCCATGAAAAATTATCTTGATAGAAATTAAAGAAGTCTCTAATATCTTGATCATAAACTTTATCTTTTTTAATTCTTAATTTATTATCTTCTAAATAAATATCATCTTTTTTTATTAATAATTTGTATGGAGTAAAAATCCTACTTTTCAAACGTGGATTTTTTGAAAAAATACCTCTTCCATATTCCCCCTCTTTTAGACATACGTTGTCTGCTATTCCGCCAAGCCTATGAAATTCAGAAAGTAAAAATTCCCAATTATCTTTCATAACAGATATAAAAGTCAAAATAACCTTAAGTTATTAAAAAAAGCGCTTTAAAGTTTTTCCATTTCTTATTTAAGGTATTTGGTAACCATTTAATACCTTGAAAAGTTATACATAAAAAAAGTCTTCTATATATATAGTACGTTTATGTGGTTGATATAAAAAAATACATAAATAATAATGTATAAAAAACATCCTTAAAATTTTATACAGTTAAATAAAAAAAGTACTCTATATATATATACGATATATATATACGGAATATGGACGAAGCAATCGACGAAGATTTGTCGAAATTCGTTACGCATTAGATGGAATACCCATACAAAAGTCGACAAACCTAATTTTGATTCTCAGTAGATTTATAAAGTTTTTTTAGAAAGATTCAAATACTTACTAATTTGAAAGTTATATGAAATTACTTAAACAACGTTTTTTTAAAAATATTTCAAAACCCCCTTCTTCACAAGTTAATGAGGGATGCCAATCAAAATTCTGTCCACTTCAAAAGAATTCTTCAGAAAGGCCTTGGAATGAGTATATTTTTGTCAAATTGGTTACTATAACAAGAATAAAATTGATAGCCAGTTTTTTTTTGCATTTTGTTGATATTTTCATTTTTTGTTCTTAAAACAGCATATTTACCTCAAAACAACAAATGTACTATTGGATTTATAGGTAAATATGCTATATTCGATTTAATTTATTTTTTGAATTTACGGTGTCTTTAACAATTAGTGCTGCCCAAGTAGCTTCTTTTATTGCGAATCCAAGCTCTTTCACTGGATATGCGGCTAATAGTCATGTCATTGTCAACGGTTTAATAACACCTGCACAGGCAACTCAATTAAATGGAGTCGACGCAACATATATCCAAGCAACTATTCAACAAAGTTCTGCTGCTGATTTAATAGCAATACAAACTAATAACGCAACAAGAACTGCAACTAACAAATATACCGTTTCTACCAGCGATACTACTGCTTCTGCAGCTACTTTAAATTCAGTCAAGGCTATGACATCCGTTACGCCTGATTTTTCGAGCGTCACTGGAATCACGGCATCTAGCGCTTCAGATATAACTTCCCTCTACTCTGGTACCAACACTAGTCTTGGTAATGAGACTATTAGTGTAAATGATACAACAGTCGACGCGACAGCTCTTGATTTAATAAATTCAAAAACTACTGGAATGGTTACTTCTACAGCAACCACTGTTTCAGGCCCTGTAGCTAAACTCCAAAGCGTATTAGAAGCCACTGATCCTTTAACTGCTAATGGTGGTGCTGCTGCTGCTTCCATTACTCTTGCAGCTGATATCGCTGTAACAGTTACTGATACATCTGTTACTGCTGCAGCTTTAGCAGCATTGGAAAATGATGCCGATGACGCTGGACAACAAGATGCAGCTCATTACACAACTGGTGTTATTACAGTAAATAGCCCAACTATTGTAGGTACTCATACTGAGCTTACTGCTCTTGTAGCAGCTCCTTTTAATACAACCCCACCACGTTTTTCTGGCGTTACAAACAAAAATTTAACTCTCGATAATACAGCTACTGCAGGAACTCAATCATTCACAGCTGATAATATTAGAGCTGTACAGGATATAGTCACTGCTGGTGGTACAGTTACTGCAACCTGTAGTGAAGTTGCAATAGCTGATCTTGTTGCTCTTAAACCAGATACAAATCACAACATAACGATTGGAGCCATCACAAACGCGACTATTGCTGATGCTGCGCAGTTAGTTGCGGTTGATAGTGCAACATCTCAGACACTTACTTTTGCTGCTGCCACTGTAACTTTATCCGGTTCAGCTTCAGAAATTAATTCAGTATTTTCATCATCTGGAATCGACTTTACAACTGCTGGTCTAGGTGATGCAATTGTAAATATTGATGCTGGTAATACTTCAGTAGCGGTAGCAAACCTCGTTAATAGCAAAACTACAGGAGTTATTACTCATTCAGGCACTGGCCGAATAACTGAGACCTCTATGTCTGCTCTTGCAGGTCTTAATGCGGCGACAGGTGCTGCTGCTAATGCTTATGATATTTTAGTTTCTGATGCAGAGATAGATGCAGCTGCTTTAAAAGCACTTCTTGGAAAAACATCAGGTGCTAATGGTGTTACATTGCAAGCGGCTACTAAAATTACTGGTTCTTTAGATGATGTACATAATATACACGTCACTAATGCTGCAAATATTGCTAATGAAACTGATAAAACCATCGTTCTAACCGATACAGGTGCTTTAGACGTTGTTAAGGTTATGTTAGTTGATGCTGTCAATACAGCTGGAACAATTACAGCTTCTAACGCTACATCATTAGTAGGAACAACAGATGCTGTAATAGCTGCAATTGACTCAGCTCGTGTAACTGTCCCTACAACTGTACCTGTTTCTATCAAATCTGAAACTATAACCATTTTTGGAAATGCTACAGCAGGTGGTGTTGATTCCGCAGATCTAATTGCTATTTCAGGTAGAGAAGTTGCACATAGTGGTGCAACACTAGCCGGTAAAACAACTGGTTTAGTAACACTCGCAAGCGATGTTACATACGTTGAAGGTAGTGAAAATGAACTACTTGATGTATTTGAAATAAATACTCCTGCCGTTACCGATCCAGTCACTCCTTCAAGAATCCAAGGTTTAGAAACAAAAGATGTTGCTGTAACAAGTTACGCTACAGGTACTGCTCTTTCATCTGCTGAACGTATTTTATTTCAAAATTACACATCAGGAGTTGTAACAGCAAGTCTTGGTTCTGGAGCTCTTTCAGCTTTTGTAAATGCTACTACTGGTGCTGTTGAATTTGAATCAGGTAATGCTTTCTCATTCACCCTTACAGATGCCACTCTTAGTGCAGCTCAGTTAAAAAATCTACTTGCAGCATCTGCAGCAACTACTGGAACAATAACTTTAGCCTCAAGTGCAGCTGGTAAAACTACTCCTGCAATCACTGGTACTGCTGCAGATTTAGCAGCATATTATGCTGATGCCGGAATAGCTGTTAAAGGGGCGGCTACCAACCCTGTTACCATATCTGATGCGGCGATTTCTGCGGCTGATTTAAAAGCTATTAATGTAGGAACATTAGGTACAGCAGCTAATGGTGTTCAAGCAGGAAATGTTACCTCAATAACAGGTGCACTAGCTGACCTACAGCATTCATTTACTGGTGAAGCCCAAAACCCTAAAGAAATTACTGGTGGAATAACTTCTGCAGCGGTAACAATTACTGATATAGTCGTTGATGCTGAAAACTTAAGTACCTTTACATCTGCTAACGGTGCAGCGGCAGAAACTTCTGGTGCTATAAATGTTCTTTCACCAACTATTGAAGGTGGTTTTACTGCTGTCAACGCTATGTTAGGCGTTTATGGAACAGGCAGATTTGTTGGACTTGATAATGCAAATGTAAACTTAACCAGTGAAGGAGCTGCTCCAACAGCAGCCAATGTAAACACTCTTGCTGCACTAACTACTGGAACAATTACAGCTACAATCAGTGACTCTTTAGGAGATTTCATAACTGGTTTAAATGGAAATGTTTTAACTGATGCGCTTGAAACACATAACTTAACTTTAACTGTCACTGATGCTCAGGTTAACGCTGGACAACTTAAAACACTTAACGCGTCTACCACTGGAGCTATAAACTTAGCTAATGTCACATCAGTTGCTGGTACTGCAGCTGACATACTTGCAGCATATGCCGATACCACTGGTGTAACTAACTTAGATGGAAATGAGGCAATCATTGTCACAGGAGCTCCAACAGTTGCTCAGATCAATGATCTAATAACAAAAACAAGTGGAACTGTAACTTCGACAATTACCGGAGATATGGCTTCACTGAACACCATTACAGGTTCAACTAATACTTTTAACATAGTTGTAACTGACTCAGTTGTTCAAGCTACAGAATTAGCTGCTCTTGTTGGTAAGACTAGTGGTACAGTAACCCTCCCAGCTGTATGTTCTATCGCTGGAACACTTGCAGAAGTTAATTCTGTTATAACCACAGCTGCAACAGTAGCCAAGATAAGTGGTATAGATACAGCAGGAGTTACTATAAGTGATCCTGTTGATGGAGCTCAGGTCAGAGCAATCATTGGTCTAACTAGTATTGCTGATGGAACTATTACTGCAACTATCTCCAGCACCTACTGGGATCAAGTTGATGCCGATGGTAATGCTATTGGACTAAATAGAATTAATAGAGCAGGTGCTTACACCATTAATGTGGCGGGAGATACACAAGGTAGAACTGGTACACCTGCAGTTGAATCTATAACAGCTGACAATATAGTTTCCCTTAATGCAATAACAACAGTACCTGTAAACGTAACTTCATCATTAATGACGTCTGCTCACGGAGCTATTGCTGATGTTACAAACACCTTCATTGCAGCTGGATTAGGTCCTAATGCAACTGCAGCTACTATCGCAAATCCTACTGTTACAGGAATTAATGCTATAGCTGTAACAATCGCTCCAGCAGGAGCGATCACTGTCGCACAAGGAAATGAGGTTGCATTGGGTACAACTGGACTTGTTACAGCCAACCTAGCAACAGGTGCTCTTTCTACCTTCATAAATGCAACAACTGATGTAATTGCATTTGAATCAGGAAATGCTTTCTCATTCTCAGTTAATAATGCCTCCTTTACTGCCGCAAATACTGCACAATTAGCCCTACTCGATGCTGCTACATCAGCTGGAACAATTACTCTTTCAGGTATTACTGGAGGACAAGCTATCGCTGGTTCGCTTGAAGATTTAACTAAAGTCTTTAATTCATTCAATTTAACTGGTGATGCTGGCGCTATTGAGTGGACTGGTAACCCAGTAATAACAATTAACGATACACCTAATGTTGCTAAAGGTATAACAGCTATTCTTTCAGCAGCTGAGGTTAATGCTATTGATGCTAAGACTACCGGCGCCGTTACTATTACTAATCCAGGAGGTATTACAGGTACTATTGATGATGTCACTACTTTCTTAGGTTCAGGTGGTATAACAGATAATTTACTAGCCGCTGATACCGTTGTTGTTACTGACTCTATGACTGTTGCTCAAGCAAACGTTATAGATGCAACAGCTGCACCAATTACTGGTACAATCAGCACAGGAAATCTCACAGGAACAAATGCTCTTGATGATATAGGAGAGGCAAATAATTATACAATTACAGTTACTGACACTGTTGCAGATGCGGTTGCACTAAATGATGTAAATGCTTTAACAACTGGTTTGATAACAGTTAATTCTGGATCAGTCTCCGGAATTCAAACTGAAGTTTTAGCTGCACTAAGTACAGCAACAACTGAAATCGCTGGATTAGGTGCCATTAATGCAACGGTTACAGATAATACTTTGACTGTCGCACAAGTTAATGCTGTTGAACTTAAAACTACAGGAGCTATAACTCACACCGGTACTATCAGTGACACTGATATGGCGACCCTTAGCACTCTCGCTGGTACAGGTAATAGTTACAATATTACCGTAGCTAATACATCAGCTTCTGTTCCTACAGTTGATGCTGGAGCGCTAAAAACTCTTAATGGAAAAGTAACTGCTCCTGTAGCCGTTACGGCAACCAATATTACTGGTTTTCTTTCAGATGTGAAAGCAATCTATGATGCGAACACAGCAGGAGAAATTACAGGCTTAGGTAATGAAGTTGTAACTCTTACTGATGCAGGATCCGTAAATGCTGCAGACTTGGATGCTGTTAATCGACTTACGACAGGAGTACTTACAGCTAACGCAGTACAGGTAGTTACAGGATCTGTTGTGGATTTACTCAAGGTTTATTCCTCTGGTAACTCTGCTGGGGTTATAGCTGGTCTTGGTAATGAATCTGTCATAGTAACTGACACTGGAACAGTTGCTGCTGCTGATATAACTACTCTAGATGGTTTGACCTCTGGATCTATAACTGCTACCGGAGTAACCAAACTTACAGGTTCAGTTACAGAAGTAACAGCAGCAAGATCAGCAGCTACAGTTACTGGAGTTACAAGCTTAGCTTTAACTGGTTCTACTGAAACCTTCGATGCTACAAGTTATCTTGCAAGTAATGCTGACCTTATCACTGCCTTTGGTAATGCACCGGCCTCAGCTATAACTCACTACTTGGCATTTGGTGTAAATGAATCAAGGAATCTTGATTCATTCGATGAAAAGAGTTATTTAGCTTCTCATGCTGACCTAATGACTGCTTTTGGATCTGATACTGCTAAGGCTACAGATCACTATATCTCTAATGGATATACCGAAAACAGAGCAGTGGATACCTTTGATGAGTTTGGCTATGTAGCAAGTTATAGTGACTTGATTACTGCCTTGGGAGCTGACGCTAATGCTGCTGTTGATCACTATATCAACTTTGGTTTTGGTGAAAGCAGATCATCAACATTTGATGCTTCATCTTACTTAGCTGCTAATGCTGATTTACAGGCCGCATTTGGAAGTGATTTAGAAGCTGCTAAGAAACACTACATTAATCATGGTGCTAGTGAGAATAGATTATTAGCTTAATTACTTAATCTAAATAATTTAAATCAGTCTTATTTTTCAAAATAAGGCTGATTTTTTTTTATTATTTATGAAAATTTTGGCTTTAAAAACAAATTAAATACAGATATAAGTTGCATTTAATATGAATTAATTAGTTAAAAAAATTTTTAAACTTTTAACGAACCTTTAGATTTAAATATCATGCTTCAATTCACCAACACTAATATTGATATAATAATGTAATTTTGCAATCGTCTGATGAAATTGTTAGTAACGGGAGGAGCTGGATTTATTGGCAGTCATACTTCTCTTTTACTATTGGAAGAAGGATATGATCTTGTAATATATGATTCTTTTCATAATAGTTCCAAGAAAGTTTTTAAAAGATTTGAAAAAATTTTAGGATGCGATGAAACTTATTTAACTAAGAGAATTAAAGTCATTGAGGGAGATATAAGAGATAGAAATTTATTAGAAGAGGTTTTTAATTATTATTCGTCATCCGGTGATTCAATTACAGCAGTTTTACATTTTGCTGGACTAAAGTCAGTCTCAGAATCTGTTATTAAGCCAATTGATTATTGGGATGTAAATTTGCTTGGAACAAAGAACTTAATTGAAGTTATGGCTAAATATGAATGCTATAAATTAGTTTTTAGTAGTAGTGCAACAGTATATGGATCAACTTCTTCCTCCAAAATTACTGAAGATCATAATATAAATCCTCAAAATCCATATGGCCATACAAAGGCTGCAGTTGAAGACTTCTTGACTGATTTATATAATTCAAATGATAAATGGTCTTTTGCTATCCTGAGATATTTTAATCCGGTTGGAGCACACTCTAGTGGTCAAATTGGTGAAGATCCTTTTGGAGTGCCTAATAATCTTTTCCCATTTATAAGCCAGGTGGCTATTGGAAGACTAGAAAAACTTCTGGTCTTTGGAAATGATTGGCCTACTACAGACGGTACAGGAATAAGAGACTACATACACGTTATCGATCTTGCTCAGGGACATATATCAGCACTTGAAAAATTATTAGAGAATAATAATCAAATTGTTAAGTTGAATTTAGGAAGTGGTAAAGGTCATTCCGTTTTGGATGTTATAAAAACTTTTAGTAAAGTTACTGGAGTTGATATCCCTTATGAAATCTCCAATAGAAGGTCTGGAGATACTGGACAAAATGTAGCAGATCCCTCCCTTTCAAAAAAAACTTTAGGGTGGGAAACAAAAAGGACTTTATTTGAAATGTGTAGGGATAGTTGGAATTGGCAAACTAAAAATCCAAATGGATACAATTAATTCAACTCAAGCCTTTTGGTATAATTCACCTGTGCCTAACTATTTAAATGACTGAATTAGATAATGCATCTCTCTATCTATATAGCATGACATCTAAAGGCGTAAACATTAAAAAGGAGTTAGTTAAAATTGTAGGTAAATCTCTTAATTTGAGATTTAGTAATAAAGTTGAAAAAAGTAATCCATCCAAAGTATTAATTTTAAAAAATATCAATGTTTTTATTAATAAAGGAGATAGGATTGGATTAATAGGCGCTAATGGTTCAGGTAAGAGTACTATATTAAAACTCATAAGTGGAATTTATAAACCCTCAAGAGGTCAAATGAAAGGGGATTATTTTTACCCAATGATCATAAGAGATTTAAACGTGAGCGATGATTTAGCTGGAATAGATGCAGCGAAAGCTTTTTTTTATCAACATGGGTTAGGACTTCTAGGATATGATTTAGATTGGTTTGTATCCAAAATAGAGGAGACTTGCAGTATTGGAGATTATTTCTTAAGGCCTATTAAATATTATAGTGAGGGCATGAGAACAAGATTAATCTTTAGTTTGTTAACCTCTGTAAGACTTTCTGAAAATCTTGCTATTGATGAAGGATTTGGGACAGGCGATAAAAAGTTTGCATTACAGGCTGAGGAGAAATTAAGGAGTTTTTTGGGTTCGGAGGGTTCCTTATTATTAGCATCTCACTCAAATGATCTTTTAAGACAATTTTGCAAAAGAGGTTGGGTAATGAAAGGAGGCAGATTGATATTTGATGGACCTCTTGAAAAGGCTTTTTCTTTCTATGACTCTAAGGCATATCTAACTGCTTAAAAAAAATTACTAAATGAAAAAAACTAAAATACAAAAATCTAAATTTTTAAGATTAGTTTATCAGTTGCAAAATTATTGGAAGCTAGGGTGGTTAGATAATAAAGCTAGATATGCGAAAACTTATTTAGGTGAGGTATGGATAGCATTGTCTGTTGTTCTTTTGTCATCAGTGCTTGCCCTTGTTTATGGGGATATATTCGGAAGCACCATCGATGGAGAAATTAAATATTTTTCATATCTTGCACTTGGAATAACTCTGTGGAATTGTATAGCAGATTCAATGGCTTTAGGCTCACGATTTATTATTGAAAGTGCAAGTCAAATCTTAAATACAACTTATTCATTAAAATCGTTATTTTTAAGGAAATTTTTTTATATATGTCAGAATCTTTTTATTGGTTTAGCATCTATTCTCTTCGTAATTTTAATCGTTAATAAAGACCTCATTGGTAATTATGTTCAATTATTTTTACCACTTTCAGTTTTTCTTGTTTTTAACTTATTAATTATTATTTATTTTTCATTAATAGGTTGTCTAATAAGAGACTTTGCCGAAATAGTACCTCTAGTTACAACTATTATTTTCCTTGGCTCTCCGATACTATATCCAGCATCTAGGTTAGATAATTTTGCATGGATAGCTAATGTTAATATTCCATATAGAGTCTTAGATATAGTAAGAAGTGCAATTTTAACTGGAGAAGTAAATTATTTAAAATGTGTTTTGATTCTAATAGCAGGACTCATACTTCTTTTATTTACTTTCGCTTACCTAGAGAGAAATCGTACAAAGATAGCTCTGTGGTGTGACTAGAAATTGATATTATTTAAGAATTAATAATCTCCTTTGAAAAATAATCTCCAATCTTAAAAGAACTATTCATATTTACAGATTTTGCATCGATCTCTTTGTAAAAAGGTATCATTGCAACTCTGAAGTCCATTGAGACCATTGTTTGATCTGTTGTATTAATATCTGAGCCATGGACGCAATCTATATGATTAAAACTAAATATCTCACCATTCTCACATTCTAAAGGATAAAATTCTCTTGTATTAGACACTTTTTCTGACATCAAACAACAAGGCTTTAAATAGTTTGAGAGACCAATATTAAAGTTAAGTTCGAAATCGGGATGATTATATTTTGCATCGGTATGATATTCTCCCACAAATCTATTACCAGGCAAGCCTATTCTAAAAGTAGGTATAACTTGATATGAAAAGGGGAAATCTATAATCTGGCTCACAAAATTCGTAACAAAATCCTTATAAATTGGTTCAATTATTTTTGAATAATTAGAATAAAAGACTCTATGTACTATTGTTTGTTGATCGTTTTTTCTATCAAATTTCTCAAAATTTCCTAACCATAGATGAAGATCTTGTAGATCAAGGCCAAAAAGATTTTCAAGCTCCTCTCTAAAAGGATATTTTTCTAGTTCATATGTATAAGTCATGCCATGAACCCTCTGACGAGTTTCACTAGCAGTACTCATTTCTTTTATTAACATTTCTGATTGATTTTGAAAATTCTATATTGAAAAATATATATTATCAACTGCATCTGTGCCAATAAAAAATTTATCACTTTTATTACAAAACTTACTGGATATATAATACTGGTAATGTATTACTAATTAAGTTTGTGAATATACAAGATCTGTCACTACTTTTGTCAGACAAAGTCAGTAAAAGAAAAATATTTTCAAAATTCAAAGAAATTGGAGATTTTTACTCAAAGAGTTTTGATGAAAGAAAAAATATTATTACTGCTAAATTATCTTTTACTTTAAAAAATGCTTATGAAAATATTCCATTTTTTTATAACTTAGCAGAGGATCATAAAATTAATAATATTTTTTTAAATTTTAAAATTG
>QCHO01000021.1 GCA_003279535.1 Prochlorococcus sp. AG-402-C22 | reverse complement strand
ATTTAATTTATTAATAAATTTTTGGCTGAAATTCAATGGAATAAGCTCGGGGCTTATCTTAAAGAAACTCAAATATTAGGTTCAATCCAAAATACACTTTACTGGGACCAGAATACTGGGATGCCCAAGAAAGGAGCTTCTTGGAGGTCTGAACAACTTACCTATATTGCAAAAATCTTGCATAAAAGAAATTCTTCTGAAGAATTTTATAATTTAATACAATCTGCGAAAAATGAATTATTAGATACTGAACAAAATTCCAATAATCAACTCTATATAAAAGATAAAGAAAGAAACATTAATCTTTTAATCAAGGAATTTAATAGAGCGAAAAATTTAGATCCTAAATTAGTTGAGTCTTTAGCAAAGGCCAAATCTAAAGGATATGAAAGTTGGCAAGAAGCTAAGAAAAAATCAGATTTTAAAGTTTTTCTCCCATTCTTTGAAGAACTAGTCAAATTACGGATTGAAGAGGCAAAACAAATATCAGATCAATATTCACCATGGGAGACTCTAGCCCAACCCTTTGAGCCTGAATTAACTTTAAAGTGGTTGAATAAAATTTTTCAGCCTTTGAAAGACACTCTTCCAGAGTTAATTAGAGGAATTAACAATTCAAAGAAATATCACTGGGATTTAAGTCCAGAATCTCAACAGAATTTATGTTCTAAATTACTTGATGAGCTTGGGAGAGATAAAGATCTAGTTGTTGTTGGTAAATCTCCCCATCCTTTTTCGATTACATTAGGGCCTAATGATTATAGAATTACGACAAGAATTGTTGAAGGTGAACCATTATCAAGTTTTTTAGCAACTGCACATGAGTGGGGGCATTCAATCTATGAGCAAGGTCTGCCATCACAAAGTCATCAATGGTTTGCTTGGCCTTTAGGTCAAGCAACTTCTATGGGTATTCATGAAAGTCAATCATTATTTTGGGAAAATAGAATAGTTAAATCTAAATCTTTTTCGAAAAGATTTTTTAAAAAATTTGTTTCAGCTGGATGTTCATTAAATAATCATTTCGAACTCTGGAAATCTATTAATCATTTGGAAGCAGGATTAAATAGGGTTGAGGCAGATGAATTGACCTATGGCTTACACATACTGATTAGAACCGAACTTGAAATAGATTTAATTGAGGGAGGTTTACCTGCTGAGGATATTCCAGAGGAATGGAATAAAAGATATGATGAACTCCTAGGAATAAAACCATCTAATGATTCAGAAGGTTGTCTTCAAGATGTTCATTGGAGTGAAGGTGCGTTTGGATATTTCCCTTCTTATTTGTTAGGTCATCTTATAAGTGCGCAAATATCTTCTCAAATGGAGAGAGACATTGGTTTGATAGATGATTTAATCCAAAATGGTGAATATCAAAAAATCATCTTTTGGTTAAGAAATAATGTTCATAAATATGGCAGATCAGTTAATTCTATGGAATTGATAAGAAAGGTCACTGACGAAGAACTATCACCAAACTATTTTATTAATCATTTAAGGTCTAAAATAAATGATTTTTGCTGAAACATTACTTTTAAAGAATTTGGTTGAGCATGAGGTTGTAAGATAAATAAAAATTATTTTTTGATGGCAAACCTTAATCAACCCCCAAGCAGGGTTACACCAAATTTATTGCATATACTAAACGCTTTCACTGATGGCTCGAATACAATAATTAATACTATTGTTGAATTGAACTCTAACACCATAAATAAATATGAATTAATTACAGAAACGGGTCATCTTAAACTTGATAGGGTAGGTTATTCTTCACTTGCTTATCCTTTTGCTTATGGATGTATACCAAGGACATGGGATGAAGATGGAGATCCACTTGATGTCGAAATTGTTAGTGTAACTGAGCCATTGATACCTGGATCTATTGTGGAGGCAAGGATTATTGGGGTGATGAAATTTGATGATGGTGGAGAGGTCGATGATAAGGTAATAGCGGTTCTCGCAGATGATAAAAGAATGGATCATATCTCAAGTTATGAAGACCTTGGAGAGCATTGGTTAAAAGAAACAAAGTATTATTGGGAGCACTACAAAGATCTCAAAAAACCTGGAACATGTACTGTGAATGGTTTTTTTGGGATAGAAGAAGCTGTTAAAGTGATTAAAGATTGTGAGGAGAGATACAAAAAAGAAATTGATCCTAAGTTAGTAAATTAACTAATTTTTGTTTTCTCTAAATTCTTCAAATATTTCGCTTAGTATTTTGTCGGCACCTTGGAGCTTAAGTTTTTTTGCTAGTTCTATGCCTACCATTTCAGGGTCATTAATATTTCCAATAACTTGATCTTTTATAAGCCTTTCTCCATCAAGAGAGGCTACCATCCCAGTAAGGTAAAGTAGTCCATTATCAATATTACTATTGACTCCTATTGGAACTTGGCATCCACCTTCAAGGTCTCTTAAAAAAGCCCTTTCTGCGAGACATCTTTGACTGGTCGGTTTATCTTCTAAGACATTTATAATTTCTAAAACTTTGTTATCGTCAGATTTACATTCAATGCCTAAAGCTCCTTGGCCAACGGCATGAAGGGAAATTTCACTTGGTATAATCTGGTGAATTCTTGATTCAAAGCCTAATCTTTTTAAACCAGCGGCCGCAAGAATTATACAATCAAATTCTCCTGCATCTAATTTTTCCATTCTTGTAATAACATTTCCCCTGATATCTTTGAAAACAAGATGTGGGTACTTATTTCTTAATTGTGCAAGTCTTCTTAGAGAGCTTGTTCCTACAATCGAACCTTCAGGTAAGGTTTCTAATTTATAACAGTCATTTTTTTTGTTTACTACTAAAGCATCTGCAGGATCTTCCCTCTTTGTGATGCATCCTAATTTGAGGCCATTAGGTAAATTGGTTGGTAAATCTTTCAGTGAATGTACTGCTATATCTGCATGGCCTACGAGCATTTGTGCTTCAAGTTCTTTTGTAAATAGGCCTTTGTCGCCTATTTTTGCTAAAGCTACATCTAGGATTTTGTCACCCTGAGTTGCCATGGCTTCTATAGATACCTCTAAATTGGGAATATTCCTCTCTAGTTGATCTTTTACCCATAAAGTTTGAACCATTGCTAGTTTACTTCTTCTACTAGCTATTTTCAGCTTAAAATTAGTCATTAAATATTATTTTGAGTTTGAATTAAAATAAAGTCGAATTTATTTTAAGCTATTCTTTTGCAAGTTTCTAAAGCTGAAAACTATACTTAACTTTTTTTATTTTATATATTCTTTTAAAACCCCATTTCGATTTGGATGTCTAAGTTTTCTTAGAGCTTTTGCTTCTATTTGTCTAATCCTTTCTCTTGTCACATCAAAAATTTGGCCAATTTCTTCAAGAGTTTTCATTCTTCCGTCATCAATTCCATATCTCAATCTGAGAACATCTCTTTCCCTTGGACTTAAAGTGGCTAACACTCCTTCCAAATCCTCTCTTAATAAAGTTTTAGAAACATCTTGCTCTGGATTTTCTATATCAGCCTCTATAAAGTCTCCGAGTCTTGAGTCTTCTTCTTTCCCTATCGGAGTTTCTAGAGAAATAGGAAGCTGAGCACTTTTTGCTATAAATCTTAATTTTTCAATTGTCATTTCCATACTCTCAGCTATTTCCTCTTCACTAGGTTTCCTACCAAATTCTTGGCTAAGAACTTTTGTGGTTTTTTTAATTCTAGATATTGTCTCGTATAAGTGAACTGGCAATCTAATAGTTCTACTTTGATCCGCAATTGCTCTTGTAATCGCTTGGCGAATCCACCAAGTTGCGTATGTAGAGAACTTGTAACCTTTCTCATGGTCAAATTTTTCCGCTGCCCTAATCAGACCCAAACTTCCTTCTTGGATTAAGTCTTGAAATGATAAACCTCTATTCATATATTTTTTAGCAATGGAAACAACTAATCTTAAATTTGATTGAACCATTTTTTCTTTAGCTCTCCTACCTAAAAGAAGTCTTCTTCTAAATTTGGAGAGAGGCATATCTATTAACTCAGCCCATTCTCTAACTGATGGAAAATGTCCTTTTTCTGATTCAAATTGAGTTGCTAGTTCTTCCAATTGAAGTAAGTCAGCAATTTTTCTTGCAAGTTCAATTTCTTCATCTGGTCTTAAAAGCCTAATTCTTCCAATTTCTTGGAGATAAACTCGTATTGAATCTTCAGTGTAGATACCTTTTGGGCCAAGCTTTATATTCCCGAGCCCTTTATCTTCTTCTTCAGAATCACTAAATTCATTAGTATTTTCAATACTGCTTTCGTTTAATTCAGAAGATGTCTCTAAACTTTGACCATTTTTTTTAATATCTTCTTCAACTACTGTCCCTAAATTTGTATTAGTTTTTTTATTGAGCTTTTTTTTTGAGCTAGGCTTGGAATTCTTTGATTCTGCTGCTACTGGACACATGATTGACTCCTTTCTACGGTGAATTTAACTAGATTAAATTTTATTTAGGGCTAATTTGTACATTTAGTAGTAAATTTCCCCGTTAATTTGTAAAAGAACTTTTTCAGAAATTTGAATAAAAAAGTTTTTTAAACTGTTGAAAAATTTAAATAGTGCTATAGATTACCTAAAGTAAAAAGTCTTGGGATTTCTCAGACAGGCAGATCATTTTTTGAATTTTCAGTCAATGATCAAAGCTTCATGTCTCCCTTAAGAGCAGGATACTTACAATGTGCAAAAAACACTTTGTGGAATGTTCAACAATCCAATACTAAGAAAAAGTTTTGAAGCCGGCAAGTAATCAGTTATTAAATATCTCCTACAAATTGGAAATTTTGCTTGATATAGGTAGTAGTAATGAAAGCTTTTACTATTTAGATGGAAATAATCTTGGGGCAGAAGTTGGCGATATTGTAAATGTGAGACTAAGAGGAAGATTATTGAATGGGTTGGTGATCTCCAAAAAAATCTTTTCGACATTAAATAAAAATGAATCAAATATTACTGGAGGAAAAAGTATAAGATATTTGTTTGTTGAACGTATTTTGCAGAAAAAAATAATTGACGACTCTTGGAGAGAATGGATAGAGTCCCTAGCCTCTTTTTATATGGTTAGTAATTTAAAAATGTTTAAAACTGCATTTCCTCCTGGCTGGATTGGTAAATATAAGAATATTTCTCAAGGTTTAAAAGATCAAATATGGATTGAAACTAAAAAAGAATTTGATATTAAGAAAAATGGATTAACCAAAAAAGAATTTTTTTTAATGCATACTTTGCCTGAAAAAGGTAATTGGCAAAGTGAATTAATAAAGTCTGGTTTTAATTACACTCTGATTAACTCAATGGTCAGTAAAAATTACCTTGTTAAATCTAAAAGAAAAAAAAATATGAATACTAAATTAAATTCCTTTTTAAATGATCATAATGTAACGAAAAAACCAAATCTTACAAATGAGCAAAAAATTGCATTTCAAGAATTTCAAACAATGAAACCAGGAGATGCGTTACTTCTTTGGGGCGAAACAGGTTCAGGTAAAACAGAAGTTTATATGAGAATTGCTGAAGATCAATTTCTTAAGAAAAAAAGTTGTTTGATACTCGCCCCAGAAATTGGACTAATTCCTCAACTTATAGATAGGTTTAGTCGAAGATTTAATAATTTTGTTTACGAATATCATAGTAACTGTTCTTCCATTCATAGAACTTTAGTTTGGAAGAAAATTATTAATGCCAATGAACCTTTAATAGTAATAGGAACAAGGTCCGCAGTTTTTCTTCCAATTAAGAATCTAGGATTAATAATAATGGATGAAGAACATGATGTTTCATATAAACAGGATAGTCCTATGCCTTGTTATGACGCAAGAGAGATTGCCATTGAACTAGTAAAAAGGAATTCTGCAAAGTTAATTTTTGGGAGTGCAACTCCATCAATGAAGACTTGGAAAAAGTGTATTTTTGAAAAGAATTTTAAATTGGTAAGAATGATTCAAAGGATATCCAGTAAGGAGATTCCTGAAATAAGAGTTATTGATATGCGTGATGAGTTCAAGAAGGGAAATATGAAAATTTTTTCCAATGAATTATTACAATTACTTCCGCAACTACGCTTAAAAAATGAGCAGGCAATAATTTTGATCCCTAGGAGGGGGCATAGTGGGTTTTTAAGTTGTAGAAATTGCGGATATTTAATAAATTGCCCCAACTGTGACGTTCCTTTATCAGTGCATCTCGGTTCACAAGGAAAAAAATGGTTAAGCTGTCATTGGTGTGATCATAAATCGAGATTGATCAATCGTTGCCCAGATTGTCATTCAACTGCCTTTAAACCTTTTGGAATAGGGACACAAAGGGTAATAGAGTTTTTACATGAAGAATTTCCTGACTTAAGAGTACTTCGCTTTGATCGAGATACAACCTCAGGAAAGGATGGTCATAGAGATATTCTTTCAAAGTTTTCTAAAGGAGATGCTGATATTCTTGTGGGGACTCAAATGTTGGCAAAAGGGATTGACATCCCCAATATTACTCTTTCAGTAGTCATTGCAGCAGATGGGTTGCTTCATCGCCCAGATATTTCGGCAGAAGAAAAATCATTACAATTGTTTTTACAATTAGCTGGTAGGGCAGGCAGGGCTCAAAAAAAAGGAAAAGTAATTTTTCAAACATATAAACCTAATCACCCAGTTATTTCGTATCTTCAGAAAAGAGATTATGAGAGGTTCTTAATTGAAAACTCGAGATTGAGAAAAGATGGTGAATTATTTCCCTTTTGCACGATTTGCCTTCTTAAATTATCAGGAGAAAATTATGAATTAACTGAATCAATTGCAATAAAATTAGCAAAATATTTACTCAATTTTTGTGAGAAAAAGAACTGGAAATTAATTGGCCCTGCTCCTGGCTTAATTGCTAAAGTCGGTAAAAAATTTAGATGGCAGATATTAATACATGGTCCTGAAGGAACAAAGATACCTTTACCTGATAGATCAATGTTATGGAAACTTATTCCAAAAGATGTTTTTTTAACAATTGATGTTAATCCAGCAGAATTGTAATTACTTTGATGGAAGTTGAGGCAAATCTGTCCCTAATTTAAATCTATAGAATCTTAATAAATAAGCTAATACAATAATCATTAAAATAGTAGATATTCCAATTAAAAGTTTGTTGAGGCTCCAGAAAGAAAATTCAAGACTATTTATCTGACTCGGATTTAATTCCCAAATTATTAGATTTTTTGTGATTTCTAAATTTGAATTATTTTTACCAGTAAGAATAGCTTTATTAGGGTGAATAATTTTGAAGATGAGTTCTAAATTATCAACACCTTGAATAGAATTTAGATCCAAATCTAGCCTGTAAAAGTATTTTTTAAAAAAAATGAAGTTTTTTTGGGTAGTATTAATTTCTATATTTGTTGATCCTCCCGCTAACTCTCCAGCGGTATTTTGGGTGATTTTAAGAACTTGCTTTGTATCTTCTAGATTGAGATTTTTATGTTTCAAAGAAAAGGTTGATTCGCCTTGTTCAATTTCTGCGTCAGAAAAAATATCTTTCATTTTCTCCTCAAATTTTAATTGCCAAGGAAATTTCTTTATGTACTTATTTTCTATTACTAAATTATTGGTTATTGAATCAAGTTCAGTAAGATCAAGGGTCTCCTCTACTTTAACGCAGCCACTCAAAAGCGGAATTAATAATAATAGTATTAAAAAAATGATCAGTGAAAAGCCTTTCTGAAAGGGTTTTGTTTCACCAGTTGGAGTCTCAGTAACATTAATAAATTTCTTTTTCGCCAAAACTTCTCTTTTTTTGCGAAGTGAGTTAAAAGATTTTTTATTTAGTGATGGGTCGCTTTCAAACTGTACGTTCCAATTTTCTGGTTTTTTAATGTCAGGAGAATCTATAACTTCCATCAAATATTTTGCATTTTCTCTCGTCTTATTATCGTAAGATTTTAGAAGTTCTTTACAAAATTTCTTAGCCTCCTCCCTTTTATTGATACCACAAAGAGCAGTAATTAAAATTGTTCTTAAATTTACTCCCTCTTTGCTTGATAAAGGAAACGATTCGATTAATGGCAAAAGAAATTCAATACAATAATAATACTCACCTTTAGCTAAAGCAAGTTCTACGGTTTCTAAAACTTGCTCATAAGTTTTCATAATTTAGGCGACTATCATTGTACCTATCCCGGAATTTGTAAAAATCTCAAGAAGTAATGAATGTTCTATTCTTCCATCGATTATGTGAGCTGCTTTGACTCCTTGTGCTAAAGCTCTTATGCAACACTCTGTCTTTGGAATCATACCTTCAGTCACAATTTTTTTATCAATAAAATCTCTTGCCTCTTTGAGATTCGTCTTTTCAACAAGACTATTTTTGTTATCTTTTTCTTTTAAAATACCTTGAGTATCAGTAAGAAGAATAAGTTTTTCTGCATTTATTGCTGCAGCAATTTCTCCAGCAACAAAATCTGCATTAATATTATGGGAAATACCCTCCATGGTTGATCCAATACTAGAAATAATAGGGATATATCCTTTAGAAATAAGAGGATCTAATATTTCAGGATTGATTTTTGTGACCTCTCCCACTAACCCATGGCTCCCATCACCTAATTCTCTAGATTGAATTAAGTTCCCATCAAGACCTGATATTCCTATAGCTAAGGATCCAGTTTTATTAATGCCTTTTACAATTTGTTTGTTAACCCTACCCATTAGAACCATTTCGACAATTTCCATTGTTTTTTGATCAGTAATTCTTAATCCATTTTCGAATTTAGGAGATATTTCTAATTTCTTTAACCAATTATTAATCTCGGGTCCACCTCCATGAATTACTATCGGACACACCCCCACGGTTGATAAAAGTGCTATGTCTCTAAAAAAAGCATTTTTTAAATCATCATCCTCCATAACAGAACCACCATACTTGATAACAATTTTTCTACCTGAGAAACTTTGTATATATGGAAGTGCTTCGCTTAATATTGATACTCTTTGAGAATCATTCATTATTAAAAATTATTAAAACTTGTTTGAATTGAGAAATTAGGTTTTTACAAATATATACCTATATTCAATAAAAGAGAATAAAATCAAATTCTTTTTTATTATCGTCGATAATAAATTCTGATTCAAGACCTTTGACGAAAAACCTGTTTAATCTTTCTTGTTTTTCAATCCATTTTTCTATGGGGACAGCGTTTAATTCGAAACGCATTCTGAGACCATTTTTTTCTTCCTTTGTAATTTCTTCTATTTCTTTTAGTTGAGGGGGATTATCCTCGTCCCACAAATTTAAAGATTCTAATGACGATTCGAGATGAGCTTTAATTCCATACCTCCATCTCGTAACATCTTTAACTAATGCCGTTAATTCTTTTGGTCTATTAAATTTATTTGTCGCAAAATTTGTCTTGTCAAACAACTCTACGGGAGGTATTTCGGAAGTCTTTAAACCTAATCCAATTAGAAAAATAGGTACTCCATAAAAAAAAGTAGGTACACTTAAATTTACTGAGTCTGTAAAATAAGCAGTCATTCCAACAAAAGCTAATATACCCCCAGCTGTTACAATCAAGTTTCCAGGCGATAAGTATTTCTTCATTTTGATTTAGTAGAATGAGTTTTAAATGGGCTAACAAGTATTATGCAAGATCCTAATACAGCAAATCAAGGAGATTTAATTTTTAAACTTGATCAAGATAGAGCGTGGCTATTAAAAAATCTTGATAAAGGTAAATGGCCAGAAATAAGAAGCGAACTTGCCTCGCTTGAAAGAAAAATAAGCAAATTAATTATAAGTGTTCAGGAAAATAATGTTGATAATTGATTTAAAAAGGTATTTCGTCAACTTCTGGCACTAAAGGTGAGCTATCCCAATTAGAATTTTTGGTGACTTCTTTTTTATCGATTAATTCATTTTTTTCTTTATTATCAGATTTTATAAAGTCAACTGGTGTTATTTGATGAATCTTTGAAGCTGTTAGTTCTGGTTGCTTTTCCTTAGTTCCGTCTTTTCTAGTGACTGAATTCATTTTAAGACGACCCTCAATAATAATATTTTGCCCCTCCTTTAATTCGTCTATCATTTCTTGGGCAATATTGCCCCAACCTAAAATCTTTAATTCTCTGACTGGATCTTCACTTCGTAATCCTTTAAAATTAACAATCATTTCCGCAATTGGAGTTTGGTTTTCTTTGGTATACCTCATCTGAGGAGCGCTATTAATTACCGCTTGAATTAAACAATGATTCATTACTTTCTAATCAATTAAAGATATACTGATGCAGAATCAAGAAAATTGCTATGAAAATGTTTGGATCCTATCAGGAACTTCGGATGGACCTGAAATATCAAAGAGGCTTCTTGAGCTTAACTATTCAGTTTTTGCAAGTGTTTTAACATATAAAGCAGGGCAAGCTTATATTAAAAATCCAAAGTTACATATCATTACGGGTAAATTAAGTAATAAATATGAAATTATTAATTTCATAAAAAAAAATAAAATCAAATGCGTTGTCGATGCTACTCATCCCTTTGCCGAAATAATTTCTAAAAATCTTAATAATGCATGTAAGGAGATTAATACTCCTCTTCTAGGATTTGAGAGAAAGTCTCTAATAAGTAACGATGATAATTTCATCTATATTGATGATTTAAAGGACATTAATATAAATGATTTAGAAAATAAAAATATTCTTCTTGCAATAGGATCAAGATACCTAAATGACACTGCTAATTATTATATGAATTTTAAAGCAAATGTATTTACAAGAGTACTTCCAACTTCTGAAAGTATAACTAAAGCTTTTGGATCATGTATAAAAAATTCAAATATAGCGATACTCGAACCTAGTAAAGGTCAGGATGGTATTTTAGAAAAAAATCTCTGTGATTTTTGGGAGATAGATTACGTTCTATGTAGGGAATCTGGAAGTTATTCTCAGAAAAACTGGGAAAGTATTATTTCTGGAAGTAAAATGAAATTATTTTTGGTTAATAGGCCAAAATTAAAAAATGATTATTCTTACTCTTTCAGTCAATACCAGGATTTAATAGATCATATATTCAGTAAATATTGATGTTTAATTTATTATGGAAGTACTAGTTATGATTACAACAGAATCAAGTAAAAGTAATGCTTTGCGAGTGGCTAAATTACTAATACAAAAAAAACTTGCAGCTTGTGTTTCCATAAAGCAAATTTTTTCAATTTATGAGTGGGAGGATTTTATTGAAGAAACAAAAGAGTTTGAAATTACAATAAAAAGTAAACCGGAATTTAAAGATGATTTAATTGATTTTTTACATAAAATTTCTACATATGATCTTCCACAAATTATTTACAAAAAATACTATTCTGAGATGAAATATTATAATTGGTTGAATAAGGTTATTTGATTAAATTTATTTTATTAACTCTTTAAGATCAATATTGGATCTAGATCCTAATTGTGTAATTATTTGCCCAGCACAAATTGAACCTATCTCTCCGCATTTTTTGAGGGAATAATTATTTATTAATCCATGAATAAATCCTCCTGCATAAACATCTCCTGCTCCAGTAGTATCAATAACCTTCCCTTTTGTTATTGACTTAATTACTTTGGCATCATTGTTATTTACAACAAGAGAACCATTCTTACCTAGAGTTACTACGACTAATTCACATAACGAATAGAGGTCTCTTTTGCAACTTGATAATTTATCCTTTTTAAATAAACTTAAAACCTCAGATTCGTTACAAAACACTATATCTACATAGTTATCAATTAATTCCAAAAAACTCTCTCGATGTCTCTCTACACAAAATGAATCAGACAATGAAAGGATTATTTTTGTATTAGATAATTTTGCAATTTGAGCGGCATTAAGAAAAGCATTTTTAGCTAATTCGCTGTCCCATAAATAACCTTCTAAATACAAGTATTTACTTTTCTTAATTATATTAAAATCAATATCTTTTGATTCAAATTCTATCGATGCTCCAAGGTAAGTGCACATAGTTCTTTGAGCATCAGGTGTAACCAAAATAATTGAATGAGCTGTTGAAGCGCCTTCATTAGTTGGGGTGGTATTAAATATAGTTTTACTTTTTTTTATATCAGAAGAAAAGAAATTCCCAAACTGATCATTTTTCACCCTGCCGATAAACTGAACATTGTTCCCTAATTCTGCTAGACATACAACGGTATTTGCTGATGATCCTCCTGATATTTTTTTGATCACTTTACAAGTTTCTAATAATGTCTGAGATTCATTAGAATTAATAAGATTCATTGACCCTTTCTCTAGTTTATTTATCTCAAGAAACTCATCCTTAATATTTACAATAATATCTACTATTGCGTTGCCGAGACCAATGAGGTCAAAGATTCTTTTTCGTTCAATATGTCGAAAGGATTCCCTCATTAAATTTGGAAGTAAATTATCTTAGAAGTGCTCTTTTAGGTCCATGAATTGGGTCTTCAATTACTATGGTTTGATCTCTATTTGCACCCAAAGAGACAATAGCAATCGGAACCTCCATTAATTCAGCTAAAAATCTGAGATAATTCATTGCATTTTCAGGGAGATCAGATAATTTTCTGCAATTTGCAGTTGAACATTGCCAACCTTTTAATTTCTTGAAGATTGGCTTACATTTTTTTAAGTCATCTGAATTTGTAGGAAAGTAGTCTATTCTCTTTCCATCGAGATCATATGCAATGCAAACTTGAAGCTCATCTAATTCATCTAAGACATCTAGTTTTGTAACTGCTAAACAATCAAGACCATTTACAGATACAGCATATTTACCAATAACTCCATCAAACCACCCACATCTTCTCCTTCTTCCAGTAGTAGTTCCATATTCACTACCTCTATCACAGAGTTGATCATTTATACTGCCTTGCAATTCGGTTGGGAAAGGACCCTCACCTACTCTTGTGGTGTATGCTTTTGCGACTCCTATTACTCTATCAATTAACGTTGGGCCAACTCCAGCCCCAATACATGCCCCTCCTGATATAGGGTTTGATGAAGTAACAAAAGGATAAGTTCCATGATCTAAGTCAAGTAGAGTACCTTGAGCACCTTCAAACAGAATATTCTTCTTGTTTTTTGAGGCTGCATGTATAGTCCTCGTACAGTCAACAACATGCTTTGATAATCTTTTCCCATAGTCAAGGTATTCTTCAACAATGTCTTCTAATTTGAGTGGTTTAAGACCATAGATTTTTTCTAATAGACCGTTTTTTTCTCTTAATGGAATTTCGATCACATCACTTAACCTTTCCTTGTTAAGCAAATCTCTTACTCTAATGCCATTTCTTTGAGACTTATCTGCATAAGTTGGGCCGATCCCACGACCTGTTGTACCAATTTTGTTTGAACCTCTATCAGCTTCCATAGCTTCATCTAATATTCGATGGTAGGGCATTGTTACATGAGATGTTGATGAAATTTTTAATCCAGAGATATCAATTCCATTATCAATTAACATATCTATTTCTTTTAGCAGGATTTTTGGATCAACAACTGTTCCTGATCCAATTAAACAAGTAGTATTTTTATAAAGTATCCCTGAAGGAATTAAATGTAATTTCAAAACTTTATCGTCAACAACTATTGTATGGCCTGCATTTACTCCCCCTTGATAGCGTACGACAACGTCAGCCGAACGACTAAGTAAATCAGTTATTTTACCTTTTCCTTCGTCACCCCATTGGGCTCCGATTACAACAACATTAGCCAATTTTAGAAGAGCATTATTTTTGTGCGAATATATAATATATTCAAAAATCTTAGTTTACTTTTAAAAAGTAAATGAATTGTATCAACTTTCTCTGAGAACCATTTTTTCAGCAAGAGAAAATTCTTTCGTTAAACGCTCTTTAAGTTTATCTGGTAAAGGTCTAGTTGCAAAGTTTTTGTAATGGCCTGCCATGGCATTTAATGCTGTCTGCATAGTAGTAAATGATTGAGTTTTGTTCACCATTCCTCGATTTCTGTATCTAGAAATATAGTCAGTTATGAGTGTAAGGGCTTCATCTCTTACTTCATTTTTATTTGGAGAATCTTTTGGAGTATCAACAGCTGACTGTAATGATTTAACAACTGATATTGTATCTTTTGCATAGTCACCTGTCATTGAGGTTTTTGCCGCTAAAGAAGGAGAATTAAATAATGTAAAAACAACAATCAAGGAAAGTATAAAAGATGTAGCTTTGCTGAGATTTTTTAAAATTAATTTTGATGTCCATTTCAGTAGCATGACTTAGCTCCCTAAAAAATTTAGTCTTAAGAGTTCTTATTGTACATTATTTCTGATTCGGAAATAAATGTTTCCAGCAATTTGTTGGCACTTATTTTAAATTTAGTATTATTTGTTCTACATAAAAGTTCTACTTCTTTTTTAATTGAATCCCTACCAACAATTATCTGAAAAGGAATACCAATTAATTCAGCATCTTTAAATTTCACGCCTGCTCTATCGTCCCTATCGTCAAGAAGAACGTCAATTTTATTGATTTGAAAAATCTTATATATTTGCTCAGTAAGGTCTCTTTGGATCGAATCTTTTAGGTTAGTTGGTATAATAATAACTTCAAAAGGAGAAATCTGGATTGGCCAACAAATCCCTTTTTGATCATGATTCTGTTCAATAGCAGCTTGAGCTATTCTTGTTACTCCAATGCCATAGCAACCCATCCATAAATTTTTTAACTGACCGTCCTTATCAGAAAACTTAGCATTTAATTTTTCACTATATTTTTGACCTAGTTGAAAAATATGTCCAATTTCAATACCTTTTTTTTCTTTAAGTTCCTCATTATCATCAAGACTTATTTTATCTCCTTTTTTAGCATTCCTGATATCTTCAATTAAATAATCTTTTGAAGCAAAAGAAAATTCCTGAAAAACTTTGTGGTAGTCAACTTTATTCCCACCACTTATAAACTTTGAGAGACTACTTGCAGAATAGTCAATTATTCTGGTCCATTTTTTTTTCCAATTAGAACTTGCTTTAATTGTTTCATTATCTAAGTCTGGTCCGATGAAACCTAAAGGAAAATTAACTAGGTTTTTTTCTATAATATTTTTATCTTCAATTTTCTGAAGATTAAGTAGGTTGGAACTATGAAGTTTATTTATTAAGTTAAAAAGCTTTACTTCATTAATGTGTTGATCACCTCTTATGCATGCAAGAATTGGCCCCTCTGATTTATCTTCGAACTTTGCTAGAAATACTACGACTTTAATAATTTGACTAGGGTCTAAATTGTTATTTTTACAAACTTCGAGGATTGTTTTTTGTTGAGGTGTTTCTAGCCACCCTGAGATATTGTCTTTTAATGGAATAGGTTGAGAGGGTATAGAAACAGCTTTTTCAATATTTGCAGCATAAGAACCACTTTGAGTAAACAATATGGAATCTTCTCCTGCATCTGCAGTGACCATAAATTCTTTGGAGGAGGCACCGCCAATGGCACCACTATCTGCCTCAACTCCTACTGTCTGAAGTCCGCAAGATTTAAAAATATTTTCATAAGCATTACCCACCTTTTCATAAAATGAAGCTAAATCAGTCTCTGAAGAATGGAAAGAGTACCCATCTTTCATAATAAATTCTCTACTTCTCATTAATCCAAATCTTGGCCTTATTTCGTCTCTAAATTTAGTCTGAATTTGATAAAAACATTGAGGTAATTGCTTATAGGAGTTTATGATTTCTGATGCAATACTCGTGATCACCTCTTCGTGAGTTGGAGCTAAACCAAATTCTTTCCCTTGTCTATCTTTAAGATTAAACATTATTCCTTCTCCTGCAGTGTAACCTTCCCACCTTTCACTTTTTTTCCATAAATCTGCTGGATGAAGTTGTGGTAATAGTAATTTAGTGCACCCAATTCTATTAAGTTCTTTTTCTATTATTGAAGATATTTTTTCAATAACTCTAAGCATTATTGGCATGTATGCATAAATGCCGCTGTTAACTCTGCGAATGTAGCCGGCTTTTAAAAGTAATTGATGTGAGATAATCTCAGCTTCAGAAGGTGTGTCACGAAGTGTCCCCAGAGGAAATGAGGTGGTCACGCGCATACAAAAAAATCCTTAATAATAGTTAATTTTATCAATTAACATGCAAAAAAAATTTAAAGTGTCTTGAGTCCCTGAACGCGGCTAGTCTAGACATATTCTTTCTGCTAGTTTCTTCAGTAATGAAGTTCAAGCTTTTAAAGAAGTTCATTATTTCTCATACAATTTTTTAAGGTTATGGAAAATATAGATTCCAATATTTCTAGTGAAGAGGAATTAGTAGGTATTGATGAAGTTCAAAAATTCCTGAATAGATCAAGAGCTTCTGTTTATAGGTATACGAATACTGATTTAAGAAATCTAAATCCTAGCTTTAATCCAAGAAAATTAAATCCCGAATATAGAACTGATCAAAAGGATCCTTTAAAATTCCATCCAAATGAAGTAGCAAGATTTGCAAAAGATATTTTAAGAATTAAGGAAGTTACTGTAGAGGTATTTAATACACCTTCCTCAGCGGCTCAAAACATACTCTTGCAAATATTAGACGAATTAAAATCTATTAGGTCTTTACTAGAAAAATAATAATTTACAAATAAACAATATTTTGATTTATTGACATTTAGAATGTAGGATAATGGTGTTCAATTATCTCCTAAACCTTTACCAATTAAGAGTTCTTGAGTTATACGAAATCAAAGCACTTTATAAAGAGTAAATTAAGCGAAGAATCTTCTCCTGGTTCTACTCAAAGTGAATTTGAAAGAGACGATGATGACCCCTTAAGTATAAGGAGTTTATCAATAACATCTTTAGGTATTATTTTTGCTCTTTTGACTTTTTTATTACCTTCAATCAGCATTTTAATTGGAAGACCTTTCTCCCAAGAAAACGAGATAATTTTTAATCGTAATTTTAAAAAAGATGGATCTTAGTTCGATCCCTCCATCTCCTATGAAGGGAATAGTAAATATAGTTGTAGAAATACCTGCAGGCAGTAGGAACAAGTATGAATATTGCTCTGAAGCAGGAATAATGGCATTAGATAGGGTGTTGCATTCTTCAGTAAGATATCCTTTTGATTATGGGTTCATTCCAAATACGCTTGCTGATGATGGAGCTCCTCTTGATGCGATGGTGATAATGGAAGAACCTACTTTTGCTGGATGCCTTATTAAAGCTAGACCTATTGGAGTTTTGGATATGCATGATTGTGGCGAATATGACGGAAAACTTTTGTGTGTGCCTATGGCTAATCCTAGACAGACCAACATAGTAAGTATTAATCAAATTGCGCCAAATCAGCTTGAAGATGTTGCTGAGTTTTTTAGAACTAGTAAAGGACTTGATGGAAGGACAGTTCAAATTAATGGTTGGAGGGATTTTGATGTAGTTGAAAATTTGTTGAAAAATTGTACACCCCCAAAAAAGAAAAACTTTAAAGTGCTTAAAAAATCAACAATTAGTAAAATAAATTGAAAAAAATAATTTTTTATAGTTATTTAAAATGCTCTACTTGCCGAAAAGCGGCAAAGTGGCTTGATAAAAAAGATTTAAAATACCAGATAATTGATATTGTAAAAGATCCTCCACTAATTAATTATTTAAATCTAGCTTTAGAACAATACTCTGAAGATAAAAAAAAGATTTTTAATACCAGAGGCAAAGTTTTTAAATCGATTAATCCTGATATTTACTCTTTATCAAGAGAAGAAATTATTCAACTTCTTTTAAGTGATGGTAAATTAATAAAAAGACCTTTTTTGGTTTATGAAGAAGAAAAAGTAATATTAGGATTCAACGAAATTGAATATGCCAAACAATTTATGTAAGTTATGTAAGGTTAAAATAAGCCTTTGATAAATTTATGCCTGCTTTTGTAAAAAGTTTTTTAAAGGAATGGGGCCTGCTAATTCTATTAACTTTTTTTGTTTCTTCTTGTAGATCATTTTTTGCAGAACCTCGTTATATCCCCTCAGGTTCTATGCTCCCAGAATTACAAATAAACGATAGGTTAATTATTGAAAAATTCTCTCTGAGGAACTCTTTACCAAAAAGAGGAGATATTGTTGTTTTTAAATCTCCTTACTCATTTGATGAAAAACTAATTTCATCAAGATCTAAGCCGTTACCAAAAAAAAGTTATTGTTTTTTAATGAGTTTCCCTCCAATCTCTTTTATTCCTGGTTTGAGGGATCAAGCTTGCGATGCGTATATTAAAAGAGTAGTGGCACTCCCTGGAGAAATTGTTAGTGTAAATAAAAAAGGTGAAGTAATAATTAATAATAAATTAATTCCTGAACCTTATTTATCTTATAAATGCTCATTATCTTTTTTTAATAACAATTGTGGTGCATTTGAAAATATTAAAGTTCCAGAAGATCATTTTTTAGTTTTAGGCGATAATAGGTCAAATAGCTGGGATGGAAGATATTGGCCTGGAAGTAAATTTCTTCACAAAAAAGAGATCATTGGAAAAGCATATTTAAGATTTTGGCCTCTTAGTAAAGTAGCCTTTTTTCAATAAATCAAGTATCGCTTATGACTCAGACTTAAACAAAAATAATATTTTTTAAAAAGCTTATTAATTTAAAGTGCTCCTGAAGCAGTTGCATCAATTATCCCTCCAAGATGTGTAGTGATGTTAAGAGCACTAATCACAGGCGGTTTACTGGGATCATTGAAGAGGTCAATTACAGTTATGCCTCCATTACCTTGTTTTATCATCCATATGTTGGAATAATTTAAGCCGAGGATATTGCAAATAAGAGTTTTATTAACTGCATCATGAGCAACTAGAAGTGTTAGATCGTTATCTTTTTGAGATAAACAAATATTATTAAAAGCTTCTAACGACCTTTCTGATACATCTTTTATAGATTCCCCTTCAGGCATTATTACTTCTTCAGGTTTATTATGCCAATTTTCTAGTAATCTAGGCCAATTTTCTCTAATTTCTGACTCTAATTTACCCTCCCATAATCCATGGCTAATTTCTGCAAGTGAATCTATTTTTTCTATTTTTAAATCTTTGTTATTTTGGAGAATTATTTGTGCAGTTTCGTAAGGCCTATGCATTGAACTTGAAAATGCCTTATTGAAAGAAATATTTCTCAAATATTCAAAAGTTTTTCTCGCTTGATTTTTACCATTCTCGTTTAAAGGAATATCAATTTGTCCTTGGAATCTTCCTTCTTTGTTCCAGTTTGTTTCACCATGCCTTATTAGAAATATTCTTGAATCTCCAATCTGATTAGTAATATTTTTATTTAGATGAGAAGTTTGATTTAAACATTCAATTTGTGTCTTAAAAGAGTTATGAATTTTTGTAATATTGAGAATTGAGAAAGAAGCATTTTCTAACCTTATTTTTCTGAAACCTTGACTAGGCTTTCCTATTAACAAGAGGATTAAACATCTAAGAATCGCATTATGTCCAACGACTAAAATATTAATATCATCCTTATCTAAATAATTTTTCAAAATATCCTCTATAAAATTAGTTGCTTGATCAAATAACTCTTGAATTGGTTTATAAGTTTTACCATCATCTTTTTTTAAAATTAGATTTTCTGGATCATTTTTCCATATAGGGTAAATTTCTGGAAATTCGTTTTTTATTTCATCAATTTTTAGACCAGACCATTCACTAAGGTCCACCTCTAACAAATTCTTATCAAATATAATCTCTTGATCTTCATTTAAGCTTTTTTTAATTGTTTTTGCAGTCTCCGCCGCTCTCACGAGAGGGGATGAATAGATTTTATCAAAATTTATTTTCGATAAGGCTTTTCCTGCTTTGAGGGCTTGTTTATATCCTTCTTCAGTTAATAATGAATCATCTGTTCTACCTTGAATTAATCCTTTTGCATTGAAACTGCTTAGTCCATGCCTAACCAAAACTAATCTTATAGTCATTATATTAATTTGAGAATGATGATAATTTAATCATCTCACGGCGTGATAAAAATAGGTATGTAAATATTAGAAATTTCAATGATGTCTAACTATATTTTTCAGCTTTATAATAAGATATGATCTTTAAAAATATTTCTAAGACAAAACTTTCCTTAGCTTTAATTTCTTTAGTCATAACTTTTTTTGTATGGCAACAAGGACTAAGAGATAGTTTGAGTAGACCATCAGTTTCATTTGATATAAGTCAAAAAGAACAAGAAATTGCTGAATTAGCAATCCCATCAATACCAATAAATCTTAAAAAATTTCTTATCACAAATGATCCAGTTGATGAAATAGATAATGCACTATCTCAGGTAATTTTTAATGAATTAACAGAAAGAAATAAATTAATTCGGATAATTTCTTCAGAATCAAATTCATTTATAATTGATAAAAATATATCAAATGAGTTTAAAAATAAAAACTATAACTTACTAATAAAAGAGATAGAAAAAAAAATCGAATAATAATTTATATGAACCTAATTCTGATAAGTTTGATTTATTTAAAGATGATAGATTTTTATATCACCTCCTAAGTAAGAAATTTGATTTTGATGATAGTTCATTAATAACAAAATCATTTTCAAGCAAAATGTTTTTAAAATTATTAGCTATAAGATTTATACCACTATTAACAATTTTGTTTGGCTCAATTCTGGCTCTAAAAATATTATGGAAAGCAATATCTCTAAAAAAGTTTGGTTGGAAAGAAATTGAACCCTTAGACTTAGAACTAATAGATATGGTTTTATTGATTGCAGGAGGATTTGTTGTCTTAGGAGAAGTTGTTTCTCCTTTATTTTCAATTAGTTTAGTTGAACTTTTATCTAAAAATATTTCAAATGAGCTGTCACAATCTCTAAAAATATTTTTTGGATATCTCTTTATGGCTATTCCACCATTATTAATAGTTTATTATCAAATTAAATCCTTAAAGGGTGAATTTAGTTTAAAAAAAGATTATTTTCAGTTCAAGTTCTCGTACATAAAACATGCAATTATTTATGGAATTAAGGGCTGGTTAACTATAGTTCCTTTTGTTTTATTGATTTCTATAATTATGAACAGTCTGATTGATAATCAGAATGGTAGTAACCCTTTATTAGAAATTGTTCTTAATAATAAGAATTACTTTTCATTTATTATTTTATTCGCAACAACAACTCTTTTAGCTCCTTTCTTTGAAGAGATTATATTTCGCGGTATTTTATTACCAACTCTTTCTAGAGATTTTGGAGTAATTTGGGGCATTATAGTTTCAGCTTTTATTTTTGCTTTGGCTCATTTAAGTATTGGGGAAATGCCTCCATTGTTTGTTCTAGGAATAGGACTAGGGATTACAAGAATCGTTTCAGGTAGTTTGCTTTCTTCAGTGATTATGCATTCTTTGTGGAATGGATTAAC
>QCHO01000020.1 GCA_003279535.1 Prochlorococcus sp. AG-402-C22 | reverse complement strand
CTCCAATTGCATAACTTAATTGTACTTCAGCCTTTTTTGCTAATTTTGCCTTAACAATACTTTTAGCTACGTAACGTGCTGCATAAGCAGCTGATCTATCCACTTTTGTGGGATCTTTGCCCGAAAATGCGCCACCTCCGTGTCTTGCATATCCTCCATAAGTATCTACAATAATTTTTCTGCCAGTAAGGCCTGCATCTCCCTGAGGACCTCCTATGACAAATTTACCTGTGGGATTCACTAGGAATCTTGTTTTGTGAATGTCTGGTTTGATTTCTAAATCTTCAGTGGCAGGTATAACAACATTTGTCCATAAATCCTCTTTTATTCTTTGACGAATTTCTTCTTCATTTTTTATGCCATCAATCTCAGGATTATGTTGAGTAGAAATTAAAATGGTGTTAATTGAAACTGGTAACCCTTTTTTGTAATCAATACTTACTTGAGTTTTACCATCAGGGAGGAGATAATTAAGGACTTTTTCATGTCTTACTTTGGCAAGTTGAATGGCTAATCTATGAGCCAAGCTAATTGGTAAAGGCATCAATTCAGGAGTTTCATCGCATGCATATCCAAACATTATTCCTTGATCACCAGCCCCGGTATTGTTTGCCAAATCATTATTGACATCATCAGCTGCGTTAACTCCTTGTGAAATATCTGGTGATTGCTCGTCAAGGGCTACTAATACAGCACAACTATTTGCGTCAAAGCCCCCAGCTTTATGGTCCTCATATCCAATTTCTTTAATAACATTCCTAACTAGTTTTATATAATCAACTTTTGCTTTTGAAGTTATTTCTCCAGTAAGTAAACAAAGGCCAGTATTTACTACAGTTTCACAAGCAACTCTGCTTTCTGGATCTTCTGTCAATAAAGCATCTAAAACAGCGTCACTTATTTGATCACATATTTTGTCAGGATGACCTTCAGTTACAGATTCAGAAGTGAATATGAAATCACTCATTATAAATATAATTTCGTAAGATTGAGTAATATCCTAAATTAGATGGTGATTACTATTCAATAATTGTAATTAAAAATATTCAATAAGATAAATAGCTCTGATTTTGGGATATCCCTGCTCAACAAAAAGTGAATTTAGACTGTTTCAGATGAAACTGCGGGTATTTCTTCATTTTCGTCAGTTTGCTCAAATAACATTTGCTTATATTTCGCAGCCATTTCTTCAGCTTTATTAAAAACTTTTTGAGGATCAGTTAGCATATCGCCTGGTTCAGGTTCAAGTGCTTTTGTAGATAATGAAATTCTTCCTCTTTCCGAATCAAGGTCAATAATCATAACTTTCATTTGGTCATTAACATTCAAAACATTATGAGGAGTCTCAATATGTTCATGACTGATCTCAGAAATATGTAATAGACCACTAACGCCTCCAATATCAATAAAAGCTCCATAAGGTTTAATACCTTTAACAGAACCAACAACAACTTCGCCTACTTCTAGTCTATTCATTTTTTTCTCAACCAAAGCTCTTCTATGACTTAGCACTAATCTGTTTCTTTCCTCATCAACTTCAAGAAATTTTAAAGGTAGGTACTCACCTTCTAGGTCATCTTTAATTTTTCGAGCACTTATGTGAGACCCTGGGATAAAACCTCTCAAGCCTTCCACCCTCACAAGAGCCCCACCTCTGTTTGTTGCAAAAACTTCAGAATATATAGTGGCATCTTCTTTTTGTAGTTGCCTAACTCTTTCCCAAGCTCTTTGGTATTCAATTCTTCTAATCGAAAGTGCTAATTGACCATCTTCATTTTCCTCACTCATTATAAAAAATTCTCTGCTTTCAGAAGGTCGTAAAACTTCATTAAGCCCTTCAACTCTATTTATTGAAACTTCCTGAACAGGCATAAAAGCTGCGGTTTTTGCCCCAATATCTATCATGGCCCCTTTGGGTTCCAGAGCAAAAACAGTCCCTTTTACTAGATCACCAGGCTTGAAATTATAATCATATTTTCCTAAAAGTGATGCAAATTCTTCTTGTGTGAATCCTGCATTATCAAAGTCCGCATTTGTTCTGCTAGAGGAAGAATCGGCTGAAGGAATATCATTCTTTTCGAACGATAAATCTTCTTCATTTTGGGGTACTGAATCATTATCTAATTCAGATAAATTTTTAATTTCTTTATCTTCGGAAAGTTCTTTTATGGTTTGGGAAGAATTTTCGTTCATTTTTTGCATCGCAGACTACCTAAGGCAGTTAGAAAGGAATGCTACTAGCCTGCAAACTAATAGCAAAAACATATTTGTTAAGTATTCTACACTTTAGGATGCTGAATTTTATAAAATTGAAGCTAATTGGTTTTTTGAACTTCCTTTGAGAGATTCAAGAGTTGATATAAAATCTTTAACGCCATTAAATTTTCTGTAAACCGAGGCGTATCTTATATAAGCGACCTCATTTTCTTTCCTAAGGCTTTTGAGTATTAATTCTCCAATTTGTGAAGATTTAATATCTTTATTAGAATCTTGTATGATTAGTGATTCAATTCCATCTACAAAATTAATAATTGCTTCACTAGTGAAAGTAGTCTTTTCGCAAGCTCTAGATATACCAGTGAATAATTTTTGTTTATCAAATAATTCTCTACTGCCGTCTTTTTTAATAACTGATATTGGCATTGTCTCAACTCTTTCATAAGTAGTAAATCTAAAACTGCAATTTAAGCATTCTCTTCTTCTTCGGACACTCTTACCACTATCAGCAGATCTTGATTCCAAAACTCTGCTATCTGTATTTTGACAGGTTGGACACTGCATATAGTGAAATAAGGGGAACTTTAACTCTAATAGTAGAGTAATATTATGATTATGAAAAGTAAAAAAAACCTCTTGTTAAAGAGGTTTCTTTAAAATTATCATTTTCTGTCAAATTTAGGGGGATCTCTAAAGGCGACAGCAAAGAATAAAGTGACAACTGCGAGAGTTAAAATAAGAACGTAAGCGAAAGCTTCCATAAGATTAAGTAATAAAGTTTAGTTTAAACCCTTCCTGGGATTCTTCTTGTGGTTTCGTCACCAAGTTTCTTGAATAAACCAAATTCAACTTGGTCCCCAATTTCAGCGTCAATACCAGCAAAGGAATTTCTGTATAGGGTTCTTGAAGCATGCCACCAATGGCCAAACAAGAATAGCAATCCGAAACATAAATGTGCATATGTAAACCATGCTCTTGGGGAGCTTCGGAATACACCATCAGATTTATAAGTTTCTCTGTCGAACTTGAAAGCTTCTCCAAGCTGCGCTTTTCTGGCTAATCTTTTAACTACTGATGGATCAGTAAATGTTTGCCCATTTAAATCTCCACCATAGATAGTTGCAGTAATGCCAGTTTGCTCAAACGAATACTTGGCTTCAGCTCTTCTAAATGGAATATCAGCTCTTACATTACCTTCTTTATCTTCAAGTATGACTGGGAAGTTCTCAAAGAAATTAGGTATTCTTCTAACTTCTAAATCGTTACCTTCTTTGTCTTGGAAAGTAATGTGACCTTGCCAACCAGTTGGCAAGCCATCTCCATTAACCAGAGCTCCTACTCTGAATAATCCTCCTTTAGCAGGACTGTTGCCAACATAATCGTAGAAAGCTAATTTCTCTGGAATCGAAGCATATGCTTCTTCTTTAGTGGCACCATTATCAATAGCCGCTTGAACCCTTCTATTAATCTCAGTTTTGAAATAGCCTGAATCCCATTGATATCTGGTAGGACCAAATAATTCTACTGGAGTTGTCGCAGAGCCGTACCACATTGTTCCTGCAACCACAAAAGAAACAAAAAGTACAGCAGCTAGGGCGCTTGCAAGAACTCCCTCTAGACTTCCAAGTTTTAAGGCTCTATAAAGTCTTTCTCCAGGTCTATTAGTGATATGAAAAATGCCTCCAATAATACCCATTAGGCCAGCTGCAATATGGTTAGCAACTATTCCTCCAGGGTTAAATGGATTAAATCCATCTACTCCCCATGATGGAGCTACTGGTTCTACGTGACCATTTAAACCATAAGGATCAGAAACCCAAATTCCAACGTTTGCGCAATGAAATGCTCCAAAGCCAAAACATGTAAGTCCAGCTAGAAGAAGATGAATTCCAAAGATTCTTGGCAGATCGAGAGCAGGCTCACCCGTTCTTGAATCTTCCCATAAATCTAAGTCCCAGTATGTCCAGTGCCAGATAGAGGCAAGCATCAATAGTCCACTAAATACTATGTGTGCTGCTGCAACTCCTTCAAAACTCCAGAATCCAGGATCAACTCCAGTCGCACCAGTTATATCCCATCCGTTCCAACTACTTGTGATACCTAGTCTTGCCATGAATGGCATTACGTACATTCCCTGTCTCCACATTGGATTGAGAACAGCATCAGAAGGATCAAAAATGGCTAATTCATATAGAGCCATAGAACCGGCCCAGCCGGCTAATAATGCAGTATGCATAAGATGCACAGCAAGTAGTCGACCTGGGTCATTAATAACTACTGTGTGAACTCGATACCAAGGCAATCCCATCGGTTAATTTCTAGTAACTATGCTGAATAAACAGCTAAACATCACGATAGTAAGGGTTTTTTAGGCTTTGAGGGATTTTTGTAAATAAATTTATTTTCTTGCAAAAATTGGTTAGATCAATTTGTATCACTGAAGTTACGAGCAATTTTTAACTAAAAATTGTTAATATTTTGGTCACAATTCTCAAAGTAAAACGCCAAAATAGGAGAAATAACAAAAAAAATGGCAACTATTAGATTCATTCGTGAGGGTTTAGACGTTCAATGCAATCCTGGCGAAAACTTAAGGGAATTAGTAATGAAAGAGAACTTACAACTTTATGGATTAAAAGGCATTTTAGGAAATTGTGGAGGGGCAGGCCAATGTAGTACTTGTTTTGTTTCAGTTGAAGGAGGAAACAAAAATTCTCTAAGCCCTCTGAGCTCTGCTGAAGAAGAAAAACTTAAAAATAGACCCGAAAATTGGCGACTTGCATGCCAAACACTAATAAAATCTTCTGCAGTAATCTTGACAAAACCACAATCACCTCCCTCAAATTTAGAAGAACTAAAGAAAATTAGTGAAAATAAAAAATTACCTCGCTAAATTGTTTAAGACTATTAATCAGTTAATAAAATTTGTTTATTTTTCCACTTTATTTAGAGATATATGTCTATAGTCTAATTACCTAATTGAACTGCCAACTAAATGGAAACAACTAATTTTGGATTCGTAGCTAGCCTTTTATTCGTAGGGGTGCCAACAATATTCCTTATAGGCTTATTTATTTCTACGCAAGACGGCGAAAAATCAAGCTTCTATTCAGACTCTAGTAAAGGTAGGCTTGGCCCAAAACGCTAAAACTTATATAAATGCTCAGCATTTCTGTAAAAGAATTTTTATATTGGAAAAAAAAGCAACTATCTAAAGGAGGAGATCATCAATCTTTTGCACTTTTACTAGACTGTCTAGGGGGTATTTCTAAAAGTGATCTCAATTTATTTAGCATAAACCCTGAGGGCACCTTATATCTAAAAAAAAATTTAGAACATTTAGAATCTATCTGGGAAGATCACTTATCTAACTCCTCCCCTATTCAGTATCTTTGCGGCGTAACATTTTGGAGGGATTTGAAACTAAAAGTCACGGATAAAGTACTTATTCCGAGACCGGAGACGGAATTGATAATTGATATTGTCTTCAAGATATTTGGAAAGCAATCACAAAAATTAATTTTTGCTGAATTAGGAACTGGATCAGGAGCTGTTAGTATTGCTTTGGCATTGGCTTATCCATTATGGGAGGGAATAGCAACTGATATTGATCAAGATGCATTGGATATAGCAACTAAAAATTATATAAATTGTGCTAAACAAACAAATCTGAAATTTTATTGCGGAAATTGGTGGACCCCTTTTGAGCGTTTTAAAGAAAAATTAGATCTCGCTATTTCAAATCCGCCTTATATTCCTAAAGATACTTATGAAAAATTACCTAAAGAAGTTAAAAATTTCGAGCCAGAAATTGCTTTATTAGGAGGGGAAGATGGCTTAAAACACATTAGGGAAAAAGCACCGTTATTCTTAAAAGAAAAGGGATGGCTAATTTTAGAGAATCATTTTGATCAAGGCGAAAAAGTAAAACAACTACTTATTAAAAGTAAATTTAAGTCAGTAGAAATTGTTAATGATCTTTCGGGTGTTGGTAGGTTTACCATTGGAAGATATAAATAAATTATTGGTTAATAATCTAAATGAATTTAATAGACTGCAAATCAGCTTTGAAGACGCTTAGAAGTGGTTTACCTATAATTTTCCCGACAGACACATTACCAGCAATTGGATGCTTGCCAAAATTTTCAAAAATTATTTATGAATTTAAAAAAAGAGATAGAAATAAACCTTTAATTCTTATGGGATCAAAATATAAACAATTAATAGATTATGTTCACGAATCAGCTAGAGATGATTTCGAAAAATTAGCTTCAAAATATTGGCCTGGCGCTCTGACAATGGTTATTCCTGCTTCAGAACAGCAGAATGAATTGCTCACAAGCAAAGATCATTCTCTTGGTTTAAGGATCCCAAATTCATCTATTGCTCAATCTCTAATACAAGAAACAGGCCCATTGTTAACTTCAAGTGCAAATATTTCAGGCTTCACAGGATCAATTACAGCTGAAGGTATTGCTTTAGATTTTCCTTCTATAGAAATTCTTGGACCTATTCCATGGGAAAAAAGTAGTGGAAAAGCTAGTACCATAATATCTTGGAAGAAGATTGGCGATTGGAGGCTGATTAGAGAAGGTGAAGTAATTGTTCAGGAATCGCATTAATGTTTTTATTATTGTTTTTTGTTTTATTAATTCAATTTTTTACTTATTGGATATTTGAACCCCTTGCATCTTTTTTAGAGTATGTTTTTGAAATAAGATTATTTCCTGTTCTTGCTCTAATAGGTTTGATTTTGTTATTTTCTACAAGAAATATTGATAAGAAGTAAATAAAACTAAATGCCGGCTAACAGATTTGAACTGATGACCTTCGCTTTACAAAAGCGCTGCTCTACCGCTGAGCTAAGCCGGCAATCTTAACATCTTACATTTACGGAGGATCAATTATCAGTTTTTTTAGGTTTTTTTTAATTTATTACTATTTGATATCTTTATCAGATTTATCAGATTTATCAGTTTTATCAGATTTATCAGTTTTTTTAAATTTTATTTCTCCTGAAATAGTTCTTTTGATCGGCAAATTAGCAACTAGTGCAGTCATTCTATCTTCAGTTTCTAAACTAACTGCGACCTCTTCAAAATCAATCTCAACATATTTAGCAACAACATCAAGAATTTCTTTCCTCATTTTATCCAACAGATCAGTAGTTAAAGAACTCATATCAACTCTGTCATGAGCTAATACAAGCTGCAATCTTTCTCTAGCTGTATTTGCACTAGCTGTTTCTCTGCCTAGTAACTTGTTTATCAGATCTCTGAGAGTCATCATTTTAAAAAACCTTTGTTTGCATTAATCTCATGAATTTATCTTTAAGGCTTTTACCTTCATTTTTAGGGTCAATAATTGGTACATCCTTTCCTGTAAGTCTTTGAGAAACATTCAGATAGCATTTTTTTGCAGGAGATCTACTATCTGTAAGTGTTAGTGGCTCTCCTCTATTTGTACTTATTATTACTTGTTCATCTTCTAAAACAATACCTAATAAAGGCAAAGATAGGATCCCTTGAACGTCTTCAATAGATAGCATTTCTTGACTAGCTATCATGTTAGGGCGAACTCTATTGATTACAAGTTGAATAGGTTCTATATCAGATGTATTAAGAATACCTATTACCCTATCAGCGTCTCGTACTGCAGATAATTCAGGGTTGGTGACAACTATAGCTTCTTTACAAGCTGCAAGTGCATTTTTAAAACCATCCTCTACTCCAGCAGGGCAATCTACTAAAACAAAATCAAATTTTTCACTTAGTAGATCACTAATTTTTTTCATATCTTTTGGCTTCATCCAATCAAGCATCCTTGGATCTCCAGCAGGTAGAAGAGCTAGATTAGGTTCCTTTTTATGTCTGACCAATGCTTGGTCAAGACGACAATTTTTGTCTAGAACATCTTGAGCGGTATATACAATGCGATTTTCTAATCCCAGAAGAAGATCTAAATTTCTTAAGCCAAAATCAGCATCTAGTACAGCAGTGGTTGCTCCGCTGTTGGCAAGTGCTATACCTAGGTTTGCAGTTAAAGTGGTTTTACCAACCCCACCTTTCCCTGAGCAAATTAATATTGTGCGAGTATTTTCCGCCACGAAATTCAATAATTTTTCAAATGATAAGGCTACCTTTAAGAAAGTTAAATATTTTAAAGATTAAGTAATTCTTAAATTTATCAAGTTTGAATTAATTTATTTCAAATGATTGATTAATTTTTAGTTTCTATTATGTGAGGTTTGATAATTATTGTTCGTTTATCTATTAAAGCAATTTCAGGATAATAATTGTGGGGCTTGTCTTTTGGACCAATAGCTATCACATCAGCAATTCTCAACTGTAAAGGGTTTAAATAAAGTGATGCTATAGAGGCATTATTATTTCCAGTCTTCCCTGCAAAAGCAATCCCTAAAAGTTTGCCCCAAACGTATATATTTTTCTTAGCAGAAACCATAGCTCCTGGATTAACGTCTCCAATAATGCATAGGTTTCCATTTGAAGATATTCGGTCGCCTGATCTAACTGTTCCTTCATGAAGAATATCGTCCTTCTCTTTAAAATTGAATAAAAGTAACTTATTTTTAACCTCTTGCTCTTTAAGAAATAATGAATTTATCCTTAAAGACTTCCCCGCTAAAATTGTATTTCTGTCATTTGAGTAAATGCATAGAGAAAAAACATTAAGATTGTCCAAATGATTTTTTAATTTTGATAATTGATGAATACTTATTGACTCATTGATGGATAAAATTTTTGCTGCCACAGGTCCTTTTATGGAAAAAAATTTTCTAAAAGTTTCATGAATATTATCCAAATCTTCCAAAGAAAAAATTTCAAAATATTTACTTTTAGTATTATTTAAAACGATTTTCATTGAATTCAATTTAGGAATTATTTTTTAAAACTGAAATCTGATTTGTAATCTCACTTTTGATTAGATTTGGATAGATTAATAAAGAATTTTCCCTAGAGTTTATTAAGGATTTTATTAATTCAGAATTATCTTCTAATGAGTTTTGATAAGTTCCATCCCATATTTTAAAAGCATTGTTTGATTCAAAACCTTTAAATGATCTTTCTCTAATACCACAAAATATTTCTGAATCATAATTATTCTTTTTACATAATTTTTTTGCAAATGCAAGGATTTTAAGTCTATCCACTTTATCAAGAAAACTTATGTCTGATGCCCTTAACAAATCTCTATCAATGAACATTTTGCATAGCTTAGAAAGTGGCTCAAAAGATTCATCTTTCCATCTAATTAAATGATAATAGAAAGTTATATCATCATTTTTTATGAAATCATCAAAATCTAGATTTTTGGGTGAAAATATCCATTTATGAAGTGATCTATCTATCCAAATTTTTTTTTCAAAATTATTTTTTATTGTGAATATTATTTTTTCTAGAATCCATGTCGATATTTCGTTTATTCTGTGGTTGTAGATGGTTCTATACATTAAGTTTCTTAGTACTAAGAAATGCTCAATAGCGATAATTCCTTTTGGTTTGATTGCAATATTTCCATCAGGTGAAAAAGTAAGACCTGAAATAATTCTTTCTAAATCTACTAAGCCATATTTGGTACCTGTATTGTAACTATCGCGTAAAAGATAATCGAGTCGATCACAATCTATTTCACTACTAATCAATGTTTTTAAAGGGTTTGAAAATAGTTGTTTTGATTCAAACAATTCACATATTTGATTAGGTAATTCGTTGTCATACTTTTTGAGTATTGAATTGATTGGAGAATAATTTTTAACTAAGTTTTGAGACCATTGTTCGTGATTATGATCGAATATTACTTCACTGGTATGGCTCAAAGGCCCATGACCTAAATCATGAAGAAGAGCTGCTCCATATAAAACAAATTTATTTTCATAAAAAGAAGATTTAATTTCAATTAATCTCTGATATATTTTCCTTGCGATACAAAAAACGCCAATTGAATGGGTAAATCTACTCGATTCTGCACCATGAAATACTAATGATGCTGCCCCTAATTGTTTTATTCTTCTTAATCTTTGAAAAGCTACTGTATCAATTAATTCCATAATCATTAACTCTTCCGGCTTCCCTGAATCAAATACTATTTCTTTGTGAATTGGGTCATGAAAAATTCTTTTGATACTCATAGTGTTTTAAATTTTTATTTATCAATCTTTTGCTACTTCAGGGTTATATTTCTTCATTGCTTATTTCAGGAGTTTGAATTGAAACTTCTTCTTTTTCTAGAAATGAATCTAGAAATAATTCTGCATTTCTCACCCACTTATCTTCAGCACTTCCGTATTCACTCGCATCCGGAAGATCCAATAATTTTTCCGGTGTAATACCTTGACCCTGAATATTATTACCTTTAGGTGTTAAATAACTAGCAACTGTGATTGCTACCCCACTATTTTCTCCCAAACTTTTTAGGGATTGAATTAAACCTTTCCCATAGGTTTGGTCTCCCATGAGAATTGATCTACCGTTATCCTGTAAAGATCCCGCAAGTATTTCACTAGCACTAGCAGTCCCTTTATTTACCAACGTCACCATTGGGCCATCATAAGATGTCTCTTTTTGAGACGTTATTGCATCTTTGATCCCATTTCTATTTTTCGTCTCTACTATTGGTTTCTCACTCAATAATGAGTCTGCCACTGCGATTCCTGAACTTACTAGTCCGCCCGAATTATTCCTTAAATCCAAAATTAATCCTTCAACCTCTTTTTCTTTTAATTCCTGAAGAGCTTCTTCAACCTTTTTGGGTACGCTTTCGCTAAATTGAGTTATCCTTAAATACCCAATTGTGTGAGAATCGTCTCTTAATCTTTTTGTCCTCACTGGTCTTAGGTCTACTGATCTTCTTTCTAAATCTATCTCTCTAATTTCTCCTGATTCCGTAGATATTTCAACTAAAACTTTGGTTCCTGATTCACCCCTTAATTTAGAGGCAGTATTTGCAAGGCCCAATTCTTCTGATGAAATTCCATCTACTTTCTCAATGAAGTCCCCGCTAACTATCCCAGCTTCTTCTGCTGGTGAGCCGCCAAGTGTAGAGACAACTTTAACTTTATTGCTATCATCTTCACCTAATTGAAGTCCAACACCATTAATCTCGCTACCAAAATTACTTGATTTAAGGAGTTCATAATCTTTTGGGCGTAAAATTCTTGTGTAAGGATCCTCTAAAGGTCTCAACATGTCTTCAATTGCGAAATAAGCCTCTTCACTTGTTTCAATTTGTTTCTGTAATGTTTTTTGTCTAATTTTCTTCCAATTTATTTCATCAAACTTTTCTGGGTCATAAAAACCCTCATTCACTAAGGTCCAAGCGTCAAGGACTAATTGCTTGCTATCACTGAGAGCATCCACTCTTTCAATCAATAAAAAATTGGTAGAAAAAACAATGATGATCAATGCAGTGAGCATTGTTTTGAATGTTAAAAATTTGTTAAAAGATGAATTCATTGGGTTAAGTCTTAACACCAAGTTTAAGAATTTTAAGTAAGCTCTTTATATCAAAGCTAATTTTTTTTTGGATGGCGAATTCTTCATCCGTTTATGACTGGTTTCAAGAAAGGCTTGAAATTCAAGACATAACTGACGACGTAACTTCCAAGTACGTACCCCCTCACGTAAATATTTTTTATTGTTTAGGAGGCATAACTCTAGTATGCTTCCTAATTCAATTTGCAACAGGTTTTGCAATGACTTTTTACTATAAGCCAACAGTTACACAAGCTTATAATTCAGTAAGTTATTTGATGACCGACGTAAGTTTCGGATGGTTAATACGATCTGTTCATAGATGGAGTGCATCTATGATGGTTTTAATGTTAATCCTCCATGTGTTCAGAGTTTATCTTACCGGTGGTTTCAAAAGGCCAAGAGAACTAACTTGGGTTACAGGCGTTGTAATGGCAGTCATAACAGTAGCTTTTGGTGTGACAGGATATTCTTTGCCTTGGGATCAAGTAGGTTACTGGGCAGTGAAGATAGTTTCAGGTGTTCCAGCTGCTATACCAGTAATTGGTGATTTTATGGTTGAACTCCTTAGAGGTGGAGAAAGTGTTGGACAATCTACTCTTACCAGATTCTATAGTCTTCATACTTTTGTTTTGCCATGGTCATTAGCAGTTTTCATGTTGATGCATTTTCTAATGATTCGTAAACAGGGTATATCAGGTCCTTTATAAACTCCTATACTTTAATTATCTTCTTGATCCAAATGTCTACGTTAAAGAAACCAGATTTATCTGATCCAAAATTAAGAGCAAAATTAGCCAAAGGAATGGGTCATAATTATTATGGAGAACCAGCTTGGCCAAATGATTTATTATACATTTTCCCAGTAGTGATTTTAGGTACCATTGCCTGCGTGGTTGGATTAGCAGTTCTTGATCCTGCAATGTTGGGAGACAAAGCAAACCCATTTGCTACACCCTTAGAAATACTTCCTGAATGGTACCTTTATCCCGTTTTTCAAATACTTAGGGTTGTTCCTAATAAACTTTTGGGTATAGCACTTCAAACATTAATCCCTCTAGGATTAATGATTTTACCATTCATCGAAAACGTTAATAAATTCTCTAACCCCTTTAGAAGACCAATAGCAATGTCAGTTTTCTTATTTGGTACTTTTCTAACAATTTATCTTGGTATCGGTGCTTGCTTACCAATTGATAAGTCTCTAACTCTAGGTTTATTTTAGATTTAAATTTTAAACATATCTAAGTCATTGCTTTCTTGTCTTAGGAAGTGGTGCATTAACAAGAAACCAACAATTGTCCAGGTTTGGTATGTCCTTGATTGCTGCCCCACCCAAGTACCCGTAGGTCCATCAAAATATTCTGCCCATTCTTGCTTAGGTAATTGATTTAGTTGACACCAATAAGATTCTTCGATTAAAGATTTCATTTCTTCCATAAGAATTACATCATCGGAAGGAAATTTTTTTTGGTGTAGAAGAACAGCTGTACCAAAAAACCAAAGTAAACTTGGCCAATGACCACCATTGTGATAACTCCAAGGCCAATTCTTTGGATCAGAACCAGTTTTATTTTGCCATTCTTCGACATCCATATGAGGATGACAAATTCTCATAGGCATTTGAGCCATCAAATGCTGCCTATTGTGTAAAACTAATCTAAATAAAGCTCTTTGTTCTGCAGCAGGCAGTACTCCAAACATACAAGCTAAAGAATTTCCTAAACTGTAAAATCGAAAGTCAGGCCTTCCTGTTCTAATATTTCCTATCAAATAACCACCTCTATTTTCTAACCAATCTTGAAGCCATGATGGTACTACTTGAGGTTGAACATTAAATTCATTAAAGTGTTGATCATCTCCATACTGCTCAGTCGGCCTTCTTCTTAAGATTTGCATTGTTTGGCTTGTAACCCAATAATGTTTTAAGAGAAAACTTCCTAAATCCTTAACCCATTGATTTGTAAGAATTAGTCTTTGATCTAAGAGTCTACTTACATGATCTGCCCGACTTAATTCCATTAAGTTTATGCAGCTTTTTAAACATCCATGCAGTAAAACTTCAACTTCTAAAGGTGCCCCCCATACATCCATAGGCCTATCAATCATAAAGGCACAATCTGGAACAAAAAGTACGGGAGTACCCTCAAATGTTGGATGTAGCACTAGATCTAATAAAAGTTGAATACCTCTTTGAACACTTTGACTTTTTCCGAAGGCATAATCACCGCTTTTATTGACATAATACCAACATAAAATTGGCCACCATAAACTTGCATCAGCTGATGTAATCCTGCCAATTGATCTTTGACCATAGTCTCCAATGAGCTTTCCATTTTCTTCAACGAAACTAGTAGGAAATACTCCACGCGTTTGATAATTAGTACTTTGTAACTCAAGGCAAACAGTTAGGAACCTTTTGACAATTTCGTACCGTTTTTGGGTAATGAGGTAAATCATCACTGGAACGTTGTCTCTTAAAAATATTTCTCCATAATTTAACTTTTTATTCTTTGTTGGGTGTTCTAATGCAGCAACACTGCCTACCAGCTCTCCTGATATTTCAACAAGAGTCTTTTCGAAGTGTTTTTTTGCATTTGTTACAATTTTCTCCTCATCTGAACTTGGTCGTACTCTTAAATTTTTTTGACTAAATCTTTCTGCCATTGCATGTTAATCCCTCTATTTAAAGCCTAGTTCTTAAAGGAGACTTTGAACAAAAAAAAATTAATAAAAAATTTTTGTATAAAAGGTTGCAAAACTACAGTCGGATGGTTTAGTATTTTCTTCTGGGCAAAAATATAATCTTTTGCATTATTCAGACTATTACCTTAAATCTTATTTTTGGTAAATGGATGAATTTTTTGGAGATTTGATTTCGATCATTATTTTCAGCCAGAAGAAGGGTTTCCCTTCGAAATGAGTTATTCAAATATTGTCTAACTCTGCACCTAGAAAATTTAAAAACTTAGGAACTGATGCTTTTATTGCGTCAAAACTTTATCAAATTTTGATTTGGTAATTTTGAGATGTATTTGCAATAAAGGTGTGAGGTCCCGTCAAGAATATATAAATTGTTTTCAATTGCTAACTTTTAGCATTTTGAAAACCAACGGATCTGAGATCTTGGAAAGTCACTTAAAAATATTTTTAATGTGCACTCAAAGTAATCCTTATTTATCTAAGGAGGCTGAACCTAAATAACGTAAGTCAATCTTATTTTTATTTGGAGGATGCAATTCATATTGAGTAGATTTATCTACAAAAGGATTTGAACACAACGGAGAGTTTGATCCTGGCTCAGGATGAACGCTGGCGGCGTGCTTAACACATGCAAGTCGAACGAACCTTCGGGTTAGTGGCGGACGGGTGAGTAACGCGTGAGAATCTGCCCTCAGGAGGGGGATAACGGTTGGAAACGACCGCTAATACCCCATATGCCTATTGGTGAAATGAATTTCGCCTGAGGATGAGCTCGCGTCTGATTAGCTAGTTGGTGAGGTAATGGCTCACCAAGGCTTCGATCAGTAGCTGGTCTGAGAGGATGATCAGCCACACTGGGACTGAGACACGGCCCAGACTCCTACGGGAGGCAGCAGTGGGGAATTTTCCGCAATGGGCGAAAGCCTGACGGAGCAACGCCGCGTGAGGGACGAAGGCCTCTGGGCTGTAAACCTCTTTTCTCAAGGAAGAAGATATGACGGTACTTGAGGAATAAGCCACGGCTAATTCCGTGCCAGCAGCCGCGGTAATACGGGAGTGGCAAGCGTTATCCGGAATTATTGGGCGTAAAGCGTCCGCAGGCGGCTTTTCAAGTCTGCTGTTAAAGCGTGGAGCTTAACTCCATCATGGCAGTGGAAACTGAAAGGCTTGAGTATGGTAGGGGCAGAGGGAATTCCCGGTGTAGCGGTGAAATGCGTAGATATCGGGAAGAACACCAGTGGCGAAGGCGCTCTGCTGGGCCATTACTGACGCTCATGGACGAAAGCCAGGGGAGCGAAAGGGATTAGATACCCCTGTAGTCCTGGCCGTAAACGATGAACACTAGGTGTCGGGGGAATCGACCCCTTCGGTGTCGTAGCTAACGCGTTAAGTGTTCCGCCTGGGGAGTACGCACGCAAGTGTGAAACTCAAAGGAATTGACGGGGGCCCGCACAAGCGGTGGAGTATGTGGTTTAATTCGATGCAACGCGAAGAACCTTACCAGGGTTTGACATCCTGCGAACCTCTTAGAAATTTGAGGGTGCCTTCGGGAATGCAGTGACAGGTGGTGCATGGCTGTCGTCAGCTCGTGTCGTGAGATGTTGGGTTAAGTCCCGCAACGAGCGCAACCCACGTTTTTAGTTGCCAGCATTTAGTTGGGCACTCTAGAAAGACCGCCGGTGATAAACCGGAGGAAGGTGTGGATGACGTCAAGTCATCATGCCCCTTACACCCTGGGCTACACACGTACTACAATGCTACGGACAAAGGGCAGCAAACTCGCGAGAGCTAGCAAATCCCATAAACCGTGGCTCAGTTCAGATCGTAGGCTGCAACTCGCCTACGTGAAGTAGGAATCGCTAGTAATCGCAGGTCAGCATACTGCGGTGAATACGTTCCCGGGCCTTGTACACACCGCCCGTCACACCATGGAAGTTGGCCATGCCCGAAGTCGTTACTCCAACCCTTGTGGAGGAGGACGCCGAAGGTGGGGCTAATGACTGGGGTGAAGTCGTAACAAGGTAGCCGTACCGGAAGGTGCGGCTGGATCACCTCCTAACAGGGAGACAACAAAATGTTTAATATTATTATTTTGTCACCTTAGGTCGATCGGTATCTCACATTCTTGATTTATTAAGGATTTTATTTCCTAAGTTTTTTCTAGGTCACACCCATTACTTTTCCTGGGCCATTAGCTCAGGTGGTTAGAGCGCACCCCTGATAAGGGTGAGGTCCCTGGTTCAAGTCCAGGATGGCCCATATCTCTATGTTGGGGGTATAGCTCAGTTGGTAGAGCGCCTGCTTTGCAAGCAGGATGTCAGCGGTTCGAGTCCGCTTACCTCCACTGATTACCACCTCTTACATAATTTTCATTAAGGAAATGTTTTGAGTAGTGATCAAATTCTGAACGAATCTAGCTTCCTAATGAAATCATTAAGATGCTGGACTCATTGAATTAAATTCATTGTTTTCAGAGAACCTTGACAACTGCATAGATTATTTTTAAAGACAATAAGCATCTTTATGATGCAGATTTATTATTTGTGCAAATGCATTAATAACAATTCTATTAAGCTGATGCTTCAATTATGAAGTTATTGGTCAAGCTACAAAGGGCTCACGGAGGATACCTAGGCACACAGAGGCGATGAAGGACGTGGTTACCTGCGATAAGTCTCGGGGAGTTGGAAGCACACTTTGATCCGGGAATTTCCGAATGGGGCAACCCCATGTACGGCCAACTGAATATATAGGTTGGTGCGAGCTAACCCAGCGAACTGAAACATCTTAGTAGCTGGAGGAAGAGAAAGTAAATAACGACTCCCTCAGTAGCGGCGAGCGAACGGGGAATAGCCCAAACCGATAGTCTTGACTATCGGGGTTGTGGGACAGCAATATGGATCAACAAGTCTAGAAGAAACGTTTGAATGGCGTGCCACAGAGGGTGAAAGCCCCGTAATCGAAAGATAAGTTGACCTAGCTGTATCCCGAGTAGCACGGAGCACGTGGAATTCCGTGTGAATCTGCGAGGACCACCTCGTAAGGCTAAGTACTACTGTGTGACCGATAGTGAAACAGTACCGCGAGGGAAAGGTGAAAAGAACCCCGGGAGGGGAGTGAAATAGAACATGAAACCGTGAGCTTACAAGCAATGGGAGCCCGACTAATCGGGTGACCGTGTGCCTGTTGAAGAATGAGCCGGCGACTTATAGGCACTGGCGGGTTAAACCGGAAATGGTGGAGCCACAGCGAAAGCGAGTCTTAATAGGGCGTTTGTCAGTGTTTATAGACCCGAACCCTGGTGATCTAACCATGGCCAGGATGAAGCTTGGGTGATACCAAGTGGAGGTCCGAACCGACTGAAGTTGAAAATTCAGCGGATGAGCTGTGGTTAGGGGTGAAATGCCAATCGAACCAGGAGCTAGCTGGTTCTCCCCGAAATACGTTTAGGCGTAGCGTCTAGTGCTCCAGCAGGGGGGTAAAGCAACCATTTCGGTGCGGGCTGCGAAAGCGGTACCAAATCGATATGAACTCTGAATACCCTGTGTGTAACTAGGCAGTCAGACTGTGGGGGATAAGCTCCATAGTCAAGAGGGAAACAGCCCAGACCGCCAGCTAAGGTCCCAAAATTAACGCTAAGTGATAAAGGAGGTGGGATTGCCCAGACAACCAGGAGGTTTGCCTAGAAGCAGCCATCCTCAAAGGAGTGCGTAATAGCTCACTGGTCGAGCGATCCTGCGCCGAAAATGAACGGGGCTAAGCGTTATACCGAAGCTGCGGATAAATTTATTTATGGTAGGGGAGCGTTCTATGTAGGGTGAAGCGTTAGCGTAAGCGGACGTGGACAGCATAGAAGTGAGAATGTCGGCTTGAGTAGCGAAAACATGGGTGAGAATCCCATGCCCCGAAACCCTAAGGGTTCCTCCGGCAGGCTCGTCCGCGGAGGGTTAGTCTGGACCTAAGGCGAGGCCGAAAGGCGTAGTCGATGGATAACAGGTCAATATTCCTGTACCAGATGTGTTTTGGGAAGGGGGACGGAGAAGGCTAGCCAGGCCAGATGTTGGTTACTGGTTCAAGCGTTCAAGGCTTCGAGAGATGGAGAAAACATCTTGAGCTAAGGCGTGAGTACGAGCTGCTACGGCAGCGAAGTTGGTGATGTCATGCTTCCAAGAAAAGCCCTATACCCGTTAAGACACAAATGCCAGTACCCGAAACCGACACAGGTGGGGTGGTAGAGAATACCGAGGGGCGCGAGATAACTCTCTCTAAGGAACTCGGCAAAATGGCCCCGTAACTTCGGGAGAAGGGGTGCCAGCGAGAGCTGGTCGCAGTGAAGAGGCGCAAGCGACTGTTTACCAAAAACACAGGTCTCCGCTAAGTCGCAAGACGATGTATGGGGGCTGACACCTGCCCAGTGCCGGAAGGTTAAGGAAGCTGGTTAGCTTTTAGTGAAGCTGGCGACTGAAGCCCCGGTGAACGGCGGCCGTAACTATAACGGTCCTAAGGTAGCGAAATTCCTTGTCGGGTAAGTTCCGACCCGCACGAAAGGTGTAACGATTTGCGCGCTGTCTCGGAGAGAGGCTCGGCGAAATAGAATTGTCTGTGAAGATGCGGACTACATACACCCGGACAGAAAGACCCTATGAAGCTTTACTGTAGTTTGATATTGTGCTCGGGCTCTGAATGCGCAGAATAGGTGGGAGACGTTGAAATAGTGCTTGTGGGTATTATTGAGTCATCGGTGAGATACCACTCTTTTAGAGCTAGGGTTCTAACGCTTACCCGTTATCCGGGAAGCGGACAGTATCTGATGGGCAGTTTGACTGGGGCGGTCGCCTCCTAAAAGGTAACGGAGGCGCACAAAGGTTCCCTCAGGCTGGTTGGAAATCAGTCGTTGAGTGCAAAAGCAGAAGGGAGCTTGACTGTGAGACCTACAAGTCGAACAGGGACGAAAGTCGGTTTTAGTGATCCGACGGTTCTGCGTGGAAGGGCCGTCGCTCAACGGATAAAAGTTACTCTAGGGATAACAGGCTGATCTCCCCCAAGAGTTCACATCGACGGGGAGGTTTGGCACCTCGATGTCGGCTCATCGCAACCTGGGGCTGAAGTCGGTCCCAAGGGTTGGGCTGTTCGCCCATTAAAGCGGTACGCGAGCTGGGTTCAGAACGTCGTGAGACAGTTCGGTCCATATCCGGTGTATGCGCAGGAATATTGAGAGGATTTCTCCCTAGTACGAGAGGACCGGGAGGAACGCACCTCTGGTGTGCCAGTTATCGTGCCAACGGTAAACGCTGGGTAGCCATGTGCGGAGTGGATAACCGCTGAAAGCATCTAAGTGGGAAGCCCACCTCAAGATGAGTATTGCCATGGCTTAAGCCAGTAAGGTCACGGGAAGAACACCCGTTGATAGGCTCTACGTGGAAGCTTGGTAACAAGTGCAGCGGAGGAGTACTAATAGACCGAGGGCTTGACCAAATAAACTTAATTTATTGTTTTTAAATTTATATAATTTTCTATGCAGTTCTCAAGGTTCACACTATCCTGGTGTTCATGGCGATGTGGAACCACTCCGATCCATCTCGAACTCGGTTGTGAAACGCATCAGCGGCGAAAATATTTAGGGGGTAGCCCCTTGAGAAAATAGCTCAATGCCAGGTAAAAATATTTAAAAGGGTTTACTCTTCTTGAGTAACCCCTTTTTTTATTTTTGGCATTTAGGACACCAATGGGTACTTCTTCCAGTAATTTTTTGTCTTTCAATTAAATTTCCACATTTTCGACATTCTTTTCCAGTTCTCCTATAGACATTTGTCTGTAAACCAAAATTCCCATTCTCTCCTTCCAAGTCCCTAAAATCGCTAAATGTCGTACCCCCAGAACCTATACTTTTTTTTAAAACAGTTACGATTGATTCTTTGAGCTTGATTAACTCATTCTTCTTTATTGTTCGAGCTTTCCTAAAAGGTGAGATGCCAGCAGAGTATAAACTTTCATCAGCATAAATATTACCTATACCTGCCACTATTGTTTGATCTAATAAAATAGCTTTTATAGATTTTGTTCTTTTTGAAATAACTTTCTTAAGGTAATTTGCATCAAAGTCCTTAGAAAATGGTTCTGGTCCTAATGAACCTAATCCTTTAATTATTTTGTTGAGCGATAGGCCTTTATTAATCCACCACATTTGACCAAAACTTCTTACGTCAATGTACCTAAGCTCATTATTATTTTTATCGAAAAATCTTATTCTTGTATGTTTACAAGGATGAGTTGAGTTTTCAATAAATTTGAAATATCCAGTCATTCTTAGATGAACTACAAGAAATCCTTTATTTTGTGAATTTTCTAGAGGAAATTGAGTATCCTCATTTTGAACTTCTTTTAATTGAGCTATTAAATATTTTCCTCTTCTATCCCATTTATAAATAAGTGAGTTCCGAAGTCCTTTAATGAATTCTTCTTTTTTTGTTGGGAATGCAACAGTTGAATCCCTACAGACTTCTACTTTTTTAATAATAAAGTTATTAAGTTTTTGCTCTAAACCTCTGCGAACCGTTTCTACTTCAGGTAATTCAGGCAATTATTTAAGCTTTCTCTAATTCACTTTCAGCGAAATTATTTGTATTTGCTCCACCTTCAGTTCCACTTATCCCAGCGTAATTTACTTTATCGAATCTGACTACACAGTTATATTTAATACCTGAGGTATCAACCGAAGCAACTTTACCTATTTCATTGTACCAATATGATTCTGGTCTTTTTACTCTTACGAGATCTCCTCTTGAAATTGCCATTACTATTAATTTATCTTTTTGTAGAATAACTCATCATTAATATTCTTAGACAAATTATTCACACATATTAATTAAAAGTTTTAACAAAAATCATTTATTAAATTATTTTCGAATTCTTCTTTAGCAGGCTTACTTCCCATCCATTTCCTACCAGGTATTCTTACATCTAGTTCATTTGTATCACAATTGATTAAAAGAATCAGTTTTTTATTTTCTTGATTTAGTACGTTTAAAACTTTTCTACCTTTAATGTCTTTATATGATTTATTTTGAATAATTATAGGGCCATAAATTTTTTTATCTAACTCAAGTAATTCATTATTTTTCTTTTTTTTAATTATTTGATAATTTCCCGAACTAATTGGATTTTTTTTGGATAATAATAACTTGTCTCCAACTTTTATAGAATCTGG
>QCHO01000019.1 GCA_003279535.1 Prochlorococcus sp. AG-402-C22 | reverse complement strand
ATCTGGAAGAAAAGCTTTCATAGATGAAACTGTTAATTTTGGAGCCTCTGACGATCCAATGAAAGAAGCTGATATAAAAAAAGTTACTAGAGGACTTGTTCAAATACCGATGGTAGGTGGCACAATTGCCTTTGGATATAACTACGATTGCGACTTGAAACTAACACAAGAACAAGCTGTTCAAGTAGCAATGGGAATGATAAAAAATTGGAAGGAACTAGGATGTAAGTCAGGTAAATTAACTTGGGCACATCGTTCTGATGGATCAGGCACGACTAAAGCTTTTACAAATTCTATGGAGGCTTTCTCTAAAACTTGGAATTTAGGTACTGGTAAATCTGTTAAATGGCCTTCGGGAGTTGGAGCAAAAGGAAATTCTGGTGTTGCAGGTGTTATTCAAAATACTCCAGGTGCAATTGGTTATGTAAACCAGTCATACATTAAAGGTAATGTTAAGGCTGCTGCACTTCAAAATCTTTCTGGTGAATTCGTTACCCCCAATACTCAATCAGGCGCAATAGCTTTAAATGGAATAAATCTTGATAAGAACTTGGCTGGTAAAAATCCAAACCCCACTGCTAAAGGAGCTTATCCAATAGCAACCTTAACTTGGATACTTGCTTATGAAAAAGGTAATGGCAGGAATACTAATGCAATTCAAGATACATTCTATAAATTACTAAGTGATGAATACCAAGATAAAGCTCCTGCCTTAGGTTTTGTTCCCTTGAAAGGAGAAATTTTAAAAAAATCAATTAAGGCTGTTGGAAGAATAGGTAAATAAATTTTTCAATACATGTCAAATTATCTTGACTTTCATATACCTTTAACCCCTCTTAAAGTCTTTTAGTTCATTTAGTAGTAGATTTATAGAGATATTCTTTTTTTAATGGAAGAGAAATTAACTCTTTTCAAGAATCGTAAAAGATTCGGTATCGAAAAAAATATAGATATTATCTTTAAGAATACTGCCCTAGTCTTGTCTAGTTTCGTAGCAATAATACTTTTAGGAATTATTTTAGTAGTCTTCTTTCAATCATTCGAATCCTTTTCTAGGTATGGATTGAAGTTTCTCGTAACCTCTGAATGGAACCCAGTAAAAGATGAATACGGAGCTTTTACCGCAATATACGGCACATTAGTAACCTCATTTCTTTCGTTATTAATAACTATTCCTCTTGGAGTTGGAACTGCAATATTTATTACCGAAGACTTTGTGCCTAAAGTTGTTAGAGAAATAATAGGCTCATTTGTTGAATTACTAGCAGCTATACCATCAGTGGTATTAGGACTTTGGGCAATATTTGTCATGGAACCTTTTTTTAGAGCATTTTTTGTCTTTTTGCATAATTTCTTTGGTTGGATACCTTTATTCAGTACGGAACCTACAGGTAGGAATTCCTTTTTAGCAATATTGATTTTAGTTGTAATGCTTTTGCCTATAGTGACCTCTATTGCAAGAGATACACTTAATCAGGTTCCTAAAAAACTTAGAAATGCAGCCTATGGAATTGGAGCAAGTAGATGGAAAACAATATTTTCAGTAATTTTGCCAGCAGCATTATCTGGAATTATGGCAGGTGTTCTATTGGCTTTAGGCAGAGCAATGGGAGAAACTATGGCTGTCACAATGATTATTGGTAATTCCAATACATTTAGTTGGTCTCTATTATCTCCTGGATATACCATTTCCTCCATGCTTGCAAACCAGTTTGGTGAGGCTGATGGAAGTCAGGTTTCATCACTATTTTATGCGGCTTTTGTGTTGATGATCCTGTCGTTAGTGGTAAATATCTTTGCACAGTGGCTTGTTAAGAAATTCAGTCTCAAATACTAGTTAATTATGAATTCACTTTATTACCAGAAAAGATTATCAAGAAATATAGGAGATAAATTCTTTACTTCCTTATCAGTAATTTGTGCATTGATTGCAATACTTCCTTTAATTTTTTTGGTGACTTATATTCTTATTAAAGGTGGATCTCAAATCACACCAGAACTATTTACTTTAGAACCAAATCCTCCTGGAGATGATTTAGATGCAGGAGGCATTAATCCTGCATTAATAGGGACATTAATAATCACTACCATTGCTTCAATTATTGCCATACCAGTGGGTGTTGGCGGTGGCATATATCTAGCAGAATATTCTAGAGGCGGTGCTTTTTCAAGATTTATCAGATTTGGTGTAAATGTTTTAGCTGGAGTTCCTTCAATTATTGCCGGTGTATTTATTTATGCATTAATCGTTTCTACTAAGATCTTATTTGGAAGTATGTATAGCGGTTTAGCAGGAGGTATGGCGCTTTCAATATTGATGTTGCCTACTGTGATAAAGACAACTGACGAAGGTCTAAAGTTAGTGCCGAGTGAATTGAGATATGCTTCTCTTGGAGTTGGAGCAAGTATGTATACAACTATATTGAAAGTTACTTTGCCCTCTGCCTTTAGATCTATTGCGACTGGAGTCGTTCTTGGCATTGCAAGAGCCGCAGGCGAAACTGCACCTTTAATATTTACTGCTTTATTTTCTTATTACTACATAGTAGGTTTTGAAGACTTGTTTTACGAGATGGGTTCATTGGCCGTATTGATATACAACTTTGCTCTAGAACCATACGACGCGCAGAATAAATTAGCTTGGGCAGCTTCCTTTATTCTTGTTTTATCGATACTATCAGTAAATATATTTTCAAGGATATTAGCCGCTTTTACTGAGAAAACTAAGAGAATATAAATGATTAAAACTGACAAAAAAACTCCAAAGAATATCATTTTATCTCTTGAGAATGTCTCTATTAGCTATGGAACTTTTGAAGCTGTAAGAAATGTTTTTTGCAACTTTAAAAAAGGAAATATAACCTCCCTTATAGGACCTTCTGGTTGTGGAAAATCAACTGTTCTAAGATCCCTAAACAGAATGAACGATTTAATTCCTAATTGCTCACTAAAAGGGACTGTCCTTTTTGATGGAACCAATATTTACGACAAAAGAGTAGATCCAGTTGAAGTAAGAAGAAGAATTGGCATGGTTTTTCAACAACCTAATCCTTTTCCTAAATCGATCTACGAAAATATTGCATTTGGGGCGAGAATCAATGGATTTACTGGAGATATGGATGAATTAGTGGAAAGTTCACTAAAAAAAGCAGCTTTGTGGGATGAATGTAAGGATAAATTAAATGATAGTGGGTACTCTTTATCTGGCGGACAACAACAAAGATTATGTATTGCTCGAACTATTGCTATTGAACCTGAAATTATTCTCATGGATGAGCCATGTTCAGCATTAGATCCAATCTCTACTTTAAAAATTGAAGAGACTATGCACGAACTTAAGAAGAATTACACAATAATAATCGTTACTCATAATATGCAACAAGCATTAAGAGTTAGTGATATGACTGCATTTTTTAATGCAATTGAATACGAAGATGGTGACGGAGGAAAAGTTGGTTATCTTGCAGAATTTAATTCCACTAAGAAAATTTTTAACTCTCCAAAAGAAAAAACTACTCAGGAATATATATCAGGTAAATTTGGTTAATGTTTAATTTTTTACCTTTTAAAGAAAAAAATTTTCTCCACAGAGGGTTAAGGGGTAGACAAACAGTATAAATACCTATATAGTTATTTGGAATTAACAAGCTAAATTTGAAAAATTTCCCTTTTCTCCCTTTCTTGATTTTTGCAGGAGCTCTTATAACCACTGCGACTATAGGTTTACCTGTATTTACTTCCTAATCTTTAAAGTAATTCGATTTAAGGTGATCTTATGGTTCCGTTCTTAAAAAAAGATTTAATTGGAAGTCCTAATAAAACATTAATAAGAGGAAGTTTATTTGACTTTATGAAAAAAAGAGAGAATATGAATCTGTGTGGGAGTGAAAAATCTGTATTACAACCACTGTTAAAGGTGGTAAATTTCTAATTTATTTATCATGGATAAAACTAAAGAACAGTTAGAAAAATTAAGAGAAGTTGCTGAAGCATCTCTTACAAAAACGGATGAACTTCAGAAAGTTCTCGCTCAAATCGAAGCTTTAATGTCTAGAGAAGAATCACAAAGATTATCCAAGAAGAAGTAATTATTTAAAAAAAATATTTTAGTTTTGTACTTTTAATCACACCTCTACAATTTCCTTGTAGTTATTTATTATATATACAGAACCCGTTCCAAAGTTTTCTGTTAGGTCTCGAGGTCTTACCTTCTTTAAGTAAAAGACCTCTTTAATTTGTAAGTATTTATCCTAATTTATTTCCTCTACTTATTTAGTTGATAACTTTATAAATTTCTTTCTTACAGACATTTACATCAAAAGATTCAGTATTTACAATTTCGAGTCCTGTTTTCTCTGTAACTTTAACTGTTGCGTTGCATTCGTCCTGCTTAAGAGCTAAATAACTTGGCTTTTTATTGTTCGTATCTAATTCAATATTAGAGTCAGTATTTTCTTTATATTGCTCCATAACAAGCGTAAGAGCTTCTATTTCAACGGAAAAATTTTCATTTGCTTTTGATTCAAATGAAAAAAAAAGAAATGGAAATAAAATCAAGCCAATTAATTTTTTCATTTCTATAAAATGTGTTTATTTTTTTTATAACGTGGATTGTTTGCTAAAGGAAGGGTCATTAGCCTTTTATTCTTTTGAAATTATTTATTCTTTCTTAATTAATAAGTTTTTTGAGATTAATTGATAAAAATATTTAACGAGACTTTTGAGTATAAATTGGTATTGTTAAATGATAAATTTAATTCACTTTAGTAAAAATTTCCTTCAGAATTATATTTCTATAATTTCCTCCTCAGAAATAATTGCCCATTTTTTAAATGACTTTTTACAGAGATAACCCCCTGTTAAATCCCCAAATGCAGGTAAGTATAAATTATTTTTTTTAGTATCCATTGCGAAACATCTTAAAGATAATTTATCTCCATTATTTTTTAAATAGAGTTTTGGATGATAATGTCCGCAAATATTCAAACTTTTATTATCTGCTAGATTAAGAGGTTCATGACTAAAAGTAATATTCTTATTTTTTCTAATATCAAAAATTTTTATATTTTTAATATTGCAACCAACATCATGATTCCCGAGAACAAGTTCAACATTGGTTTTAAGTTGTTCAGGAAGATCTTCAACTCTTTTTTGAAGAGTTTTACTTATTGAATATTTACTATGAAATAAATCTCCTAGAATTATTAACTTTTCAGGACTATATTTTCTGACTATTGACTCTATTCTTGTGAAATTATTTTCATCTGAATTATTAGTAAGAGGGATACCATTTTGCTGAAAATATTCAGCCTTTCCAAGATGAACATCACAAATTAACAACTCTTTTGTTTGAGGTAGAAATAATGCCCTTGAAGGAAGCATTTCTATTAATGTGTCTTCCCAATAAAATTTAAAAGAAGTTTTTTGCATCAAATACTATATTTTTTTATAAGTTTTTCTACTCTTTTTTCTATTGGTTCGTTACTTAAAGTATTTTTAAGTCTCTCAACTAATAAAGGAAAAGCAAAAGGACTTGGAGTTTTTGTTTCGTTTATTAGCAGTTTTAATTTTTTTAATCTTTCTAATGATCTAGTTATTCTTTTATTTTCCAATTGGTATTCTTTTACTTCTTGATGTGATTGTTTTATTAAAAGATGATCTTCTTCGTATTTAGTAAAGACATCGTAAAAAAGACTTGAGCTTATTTGAAGTTGCGAGGATGTTTTTGTCTTAGTTGGATTATTTTGATTTACTAGTCCACTAATTTGAGCAATATTTTTGAATCTACGTTTTGTTAATTCTGAAAAATTAATTGCATTTTCTAGGTCTTCTTCTAATTTTTTGTTATCTAAAAAATAATAGGCTTCTTTTTTTATTATGGAAAAATCATAATCTTCTAAGGTAGTTAAGCTGAATCCAAAATCATTAGCAGTGATACTAAATGTAGATTGTTTTAATTTTGCAAATCTCAAAGCCCATAAAAATGCTATTCCTTCATTTACAAATTTGCCATCTAATGTGAATACAAAAAGATTTGATAAATCCTTTGTTTTATATATTTCAATAAGTAATTCATCTTTCTTTGGAATATTAGAGAGAGCCTTTTGTTTATTTAATATTGGAAGTAATGAATTTAATTCTGGATTTAAGTAATCATTATTTTCTAATTTATTGCATATATCTATTTCTTTCCTCAAACTCTCACTTAGTAAATCAGAAATTGCCATTTGACCACCAACCCAAGCAGGAATAAGAGAACTTTTCTTTGATGATTTTTTTACGTATAAAATCATATCTCTGATTCTTACAAATTGAAGCATTTTCCCAGCAAAATAAAAGGTATCGCCAGGATTTAATTTTGATGCAAAATTTTCTTCTAAGTTACCTAAGGATTTACCCTTGATATATTTAACATTCACAAATTTGTCACTTGTAATGGTCCCAATATTGAACTTATGCATTCTTACTAAAGATTTGTCCTTCACAAAATATCTAAAATTTTCATTTTCATTTTTTGATTCTTCTTTCTCAATTTTTTTATATTTCGGGTATGCTTTAAGGCATTTTCCTCCATATTCTAAAAAGTCAATACACCAATTCCAATCTTTATCTTTTAAGTTTCTATAACTCCAGCAATTTTTAATCCTTTCTTTTTCTATGGCTGGATTAAAGCCATTTCCGCAAGCCAGACTTATTAGATGTTGTAGTAACACATCATAAGATAATTCAGGGAGTCTAATTTTTTCAGATATACCGCTTTTTATAATTCTTCTCATTGCACTTATCTCTAATAATTCTAAGGAATTAGTAGGCATAAAAATTATTTTTGATTTTCCGCCTGGTCTATGGGCACTTCTTCCTGCTCTTTGAATTAGTCTAGCTAAATTTTTTGCACTACCAATTTGTACGATTTGATCTACAGGTTGAAAGTCAACACCCAAATCTAATGAGCTGGTACAGACTACCCATTTTATTAATCCATCTTTAACTCCTTCCTCAACTCTTTTTCTATCGTCTTTATCAAGTGAGCCGTGATGAATCGCTATTTTGTCTTCCATCTCTGGGAGAAAAAATCTAAGACATTGATACCATCTTTCGGATTGATTTCTTGTATTAGTGAATAATAAAGTACTTTTGTTTTTATCCAGAATTTTTAAAAGTGAAGCATGACTTCTAATTCCTAGATGTCCACTCCATGGAAAGGTCGTTTTCTCCTCCGGTAAAACACTTATAATTTCTATTTCTTTTTGGATATTTGTACTAATTATTTTGGGTCTAGTGCCGTTCATTCCAACTATTGCTTTCGCTGCTTCTTCAATATTTCCTATAGTTGCAGACATTGCCCAAATTTGTAAATTTTTAATATTACCTCTTAGCCAACTTAAGGATAATTCGCACTGGTTACCTCTTTTACTACCCATCAATTCATGCCATTCGTCAATAATTATTGATGACAACTCTTTAAAAAGATTATTAGATTCTTTATTAGAAAGTAAAAGAGTAAGAGACTCTGGAGTAGTAATAAGAATATTAGGAGGTTTAGCTAATTGCTTTTTCTTTTCATAAGGAGTGGTATCGCCATTCCTAATCGCAACAGTAATGTCTTTATTAAAATATAAAGCTGCTAATTGTATTGAATTCTTTAAATCTCTACTTAGAGCTTTTAAGGGAGTTATTAATAATATATTCACACTTTTATTATTTTTGGGATCTTCTATCCTTGATAAAGGTCCCATTAATGCTGCATAAGTTTTGCCACATCCTGTAGGCACTTGAATTATTCCATTTTCACCATTTAAGAATGCCTCCCATGATTCAACTTGGAAAGGTAAGGGATCCCAGCCATTTGTGAAAAAAAACTTTTCAATTTTAGAAATTAAATTATTCTGCCTACTATTTTGTGTAATATTTTTCATGATATTTCTCTCATCAATTTATAAGCATTATCTAGGCTATCTGCATCATTAATTTTTTTATCTTTCCTCCATTTTGTTATTCTTGGAAATCTTACTGCTATTCCTGATTTATGACGTTTTGAAATTTGTATTTTCTCAAAAGATATTTCGAATACCATCTCTGGTTTCAATGATCGAACAGGTCCAAATTTATCTATTGTATTATTTCTTATCCATTTATCTAATTCTTTAATCTCAATATTTGTTAGACCAGAATACGCACTTGCAAATTTAATTAATTCTTTGTCTTTCCATAATGCAAAACTATAATCTGTATAAAGACCAGCTCTTCTTCCACTTCCACCTTTAGCGTAAATTAAAACAGCATCCAGTTGCATAGGGTCAACTTTATATTTCCACCAAATACCTTTTTTTCTCCCAGAAGTATATATAGAACTCTTTTTTTTAATTATTAATCCCTCTGTATTATTTTCTCTGGATTTTTTTTTATAACTTAAAGCATCTGCCCAATCTTTGGGATATATTAAATCACATATTTTGAAAATATCAGAGATATTATTCTCAGTTTTATTTTGCCATTTTGAAAAATATTTTTCCAACTCAATTCTCCTATTTTCAAGTTTAATTTCTCTTTTATCTATTCCGTTCAACTCTAAAAGGTCATAAGCGATGAAAATAATTGGATATTTTTTTTGGATTGATTTAGTAGGAGATTTTCTATTTATTCTTTTTTGCATAAAAGAAAAATCCATCGCAACTTGATCCTTAAAATTCCAGACTAATAGTTCCCCATCTAGAACAAAATCATCATTTATATTTGACATTTTCTCTACTAATTCTGGAAAAGATTTGTTTACTAATTCTTGCCCTCTAGTCCATAGTGAAAGGTTCCCTGATCTTTTTATTACTTGAATCCTTATACCATCGTATTTCCATTCAAATTGAAAATCATTTATTGAATCTTTGAAAATTTTATCTTCAAATGTATTTGCTAATAAAAATGGAAATGGTTTGGAATTTAACTCTTCAAGATTGATATTCCTGTTAACTAAAAATTCATACGCATTAATTGAAGGCTTAAAATCACCCATCAATCTATGAGAAATTACCTCTTCATCAATATTAATAAGCTTTGCTATGGATTTTGTAATTAATCCAACTGAGACTCCAACTCTAAAAGTCCCCGTAAGAATTTTATTAAAAGTAAGATGATTCTCCGCAGGTAAAGTTTCCCAAGCTTTTTTAATTCTTAATTTTTTTTCCTCCTCATTTAGTTTTGATAATTCGGGTAATATTTTACTTAATAATTCATTTAGAGATATTTTATGAATTTTTTTTGTTTGAGAAGCATTCTTATTTTTAAGTAATAACGTAATCACCTCAGCCGAATCACCAACTTTTAAATAACATGTATCTATTAACCATTGAGGGTAGTCATATACTTCAGAAAATAGATCTCTTAAGTATCTTCCACTAACAAATCTCTTATTACTTTTACCCGTTAGTAGATATATTGTCCATGAATTATCTATTGGTCTATTTGACAAAAAATATTTCTTTAAAACTTCAATTTTATTATTTGTACTTTTACTTGAATCAAGATCTACAAATAATTCTGAAAACTTATTTAAACTCATACTTATTTCTCAAAGAAAAGAACATTTATAGATTCTTTCTCACTTAAATATTTACTTAATGCTTCACTATCTCCATGATGAAAAAATACATTTTTTGCTTCAGACTTTTTTACTACTTCCAAAATTCCATCCCAATCTGCATGATCAGAGATTGCAAATCCTTTATCATATCCTGATCTATTTCTAAGAGCTCTTATTGACATCCATCCACTCGCAAAAGCTGTTTGAATATTTTTAAAGTTCTTTAGATAAGAGCCTTTACTTAAAGATGGAGGTAATAATATTAGATTCCCTTTAAGTTGATCAATCTTTTTTTTATTTTCTATTTTTATTGTATCTTTAATACAAATTCCAAGTTGTCTATAACAATCGTTCATTTTATGAATACTGCCATGGGTGTAGATATTACCTTCAAAATTTGTTTTACTAATTTCGTTTAATAACCTCTGTGCCTTCCCAAGTGAATAACAAAAAAGTAAAGAAGTTTTGTCTGGAGAATTAGTTATCCAGTTTGAAATATCAATTGCTATGTTTTTTGTTTTATCCCATTTAAATATTGGCAAACCAAAAGTACATTCGCTTATTAAATAATCAGTTTTTACTATTTCATATTTTTTGCAAGTTTCATCTTTTTGAAGCTTATAGTCACCAGTTATTAGCCATTTTTCACCAGCGAATATAAATCTTATTTGACTAGAACCAAGGATATGACCAGAAGGATGAAAAGAAATATTTATACCATTTACCTTAAATTCTTCTCCATAATCAAAAGGTTTTATATTGACATTGTCTCCAACTCTTTTTTTAATAAGTATTGCCGTCTCTTTAGTAGAGAGGTATTCTTCACAGCCAAAGGTAAAGTGATCAAAATGAGCATGGGTTATTAACGCTCTCTTTACTGGCTTACTTGGGTCGATCCAAATATCAGCTAGTTCACAATAAAGATTTCCATCTTTATATTTAATTAGATTTTCTTCCTTAGTTCTCAAAACAACATTTTTTGAATGAAGTTAATTTAGCTAATTACGCCCATGCTTGTTTGGATAAAGCTATAGCTGAAATTGTAAGTAAGGCAATAACTACAAATTTGTTGCTCCAATTAATCATGAAAATACTAATTCTTTTAGTAGGAACTCTATTAGATAAAGAAATTTTTTTCTGATATATTGTGTGATTATTTTTGTTATCTCTTACGTAATTAAAATTATTAATCTTATTTATTAATTTAGCCTCACAAGTTGATAGGGTTTCAACTTGATTTAATAAATTTATATCATCTGGTTTTAATAAACTATTTAATTCTTTAACTTGTAATTCGTTATTTATAAGAAATTCATTAACTATCTCTTCTGAACTTAATCCATTCTTTATTTTTAAAAGAATATCATCTCTTTCCCAAGAATTTTCAAGGGAATTTAAAATTTTGCTTATGCTCATTTTTAAGTATTTTTACTTATAATAAAATATTACTTTTTTCTTCTGTGGTTTATTCTTCTAAGGAATTAGAAAATATAAGTTTTATTTAAGATTTGCGGATAAGTCTGTTTGCGAAATAGTTTATCTTTACTTTATCTTCAATTTTTCTTGAACTGCTTTTTGATTTGACTTTATTTTTATTTAGATTAACTATTTCATCTGATACATTTTTACCAGTTTCAAAATAACTTTTAATTTTTTCTAATTCTTCTTTATTTAATCTTTTTGTTGCACCTTTTGCATTGATTCCAAGTTTCTTGCAGGCTAATAATATTCTATTACTCTCGACATTTAGATCTTTAGCAATAGTGAAAATTGGAGTATTGAGAGACATTATTTTCTTTTCTATGGAATTTATTATTAATAATATATTTATAAATTAATAATTAAATGCATTTTTAACTATTATTAATTTCTAAAATTTTATATTAGGCAACTTGATCTTCAAAATTATTTAAATCATCAAACTTTTTTTTCATAGTGGGGTTGTTTTTAGTTAATTTCTTTACAGTTAAGTCTTGAGATTTGCTGTCAGCAGATAATAGGTGTTTTTTTGAGAGAATTAAAGCCTCTTTAGTTTTCTGTAAATGGCTTATTGATTTATCTATTTCTATAATTGCATCATTAAATCTATCTTGGGCTAGTGATACATTCTTACCAACTGCATTCTTAAATTGCTCTAGGGTACTTTCAAAATTTGTTATATCGTAGTTCTCCCGTTTCATCAAATCAATTTGTGATTTGTATTTTAAAGTTTCCATAGAGGCATTTCTTAGTAGAGAAATAATTGGCAAAAAGAATTGTGGTCTAATAACATACATCTTTGGAAATCTATGAGAGACATCTACAATCCCAGCATTATATAATTCACTATCTGGTTCAAGAAGAGATACGAGTACTGCATATTCACAAGATTTTTGTCTTCTATCTTTATCCAACTCTCTTAAAAAATCTTCGTTTTTCCTTTTATTAGTCCCACTTAAAGATTCATTTTTCATCTCAAACATTATTGATACGATTTCAACTTTATTATTATCAAATTCTCTAAATATATAGTCTCCTTTACTTCCTAAGGTGGCATCATTATCCTTTTCAAAATATGAGTTTTTAAATGCTGTGGCGCGATTAAGATTGAATTGAGTTTCGCAATGGATTTCTAAGGTTTCGCCTACCATTTTTGTAGACAATCTAGATTTCATTTCTCTTAACTCTTGAATAGTTAGGTCTCTTTCACTAATTTTGCTTTTAAATTTTTCTTCAATTAATTTTTCATTAATTGAGTTTTCAAGCCTAATCTTTTCTATAGAATTTGTTAGAGATGAGTTTTCTTTTTCTAAATTAGCAATAGCTTCATTGACTTTATTTTTTAAAGATAATTCTGAGATTAAAGACTGGTTTTTAATTTCAGCCTTTAAATTTTCTACTTCATTGTTAAGAGAATTAATTTTATTAGTTGCTTGATTTTTTAAATCATTTAGGGAGCTTGTTTTCTTCTCTTCAGCGATATTTAATTTAGATTCAAGAACTTTAATCTCATTCTCTTTAATGCGGTTTTGCTCTATTAACTTTATTTCCAATTCTCGCTTTAAAATTTCTAAAGATTTTTTATTATCTTCTTCAGCCAATATTAGTCTTTCTTTTATTTGTTTATTAAATTCTTCATCTTTTATTTGAAGAAGTATTTCTTCAAAGCTGCTGGGATCAATTCTGAACGTTTTTCCGCATGAGGGACATTTAATATCTTTCATTTTTCATTATAAAATTAATATTAAAAAGAATTTAATATTCGAATTATGTAAAAAGAATATTAATCTTGACTAAGAATAAACAATGATTCATTGTTATGCATTAAAAAATAAAATAAATATTTAATGAAAGTTATATTAATCCAGATTCTTTAAGAATATTAATTTTATTTGCTAATTCTATATCTGCAGAAGATATTGAGCGATCCAAGGTTTTGTGAGAAGAAACTGTGTAACCACTATCATCAACAAATTCATCTTCTGCATCTTTTAATTGCAAATTATCATTTTGAACATCTCTGAAATTATCAGATTTGTATATATTTGATTTGTTAATATTGCTATATCCAAAATTTGCAATTCCTCTGGCATCTAATGCTTCCTCAACTAATATTCCAACAACTTTAGATCTACTTATTGATTCGCTCTTAGATATTTCATCAATAATTTCAAGTACCCTTTTTCTAGGAAGATATCCTATCCTTTTTATTTTATTTTCCATGAAATTTGATATATGTCGTTATTGTAACACTTCTGTCAAATATGTTCAGATTTTTATTGATAGTACATAGTGTAAAGTTAAGTAATAAAAGAAAGTGTAATTTTAAAGTACTTTCATAGAAAGTTATGTCTTGATTAGTATTTAGGTTATTTTATATATTTCTCTAATTACTCTTCTAGATTAGGTCAAGATTTTAAAATCTTTCTTATTTAAATTCTAAATCTTATGAGAGATAAACACTATGACAATGCCGATAGTTTTGCAATGTCATTTGACGAAGAATGGAAAAAAATTGATTGTGAGGATTTAAGATTAAAGATAGATAAAGTGTTTGAACTTTTATCTGACCATCCTTTTCTAGTTTCTAATCCAGATAATGCAAGAAAAATGGCTGAATTTAGGATATTTTCCTTGAAAAAATTTAAATAATAGTTTTATTTTTTTATTGAAATTAATAGTTTAAGTTTAATATTAAAAACTCAAGATTTACATATTTGGTGCATTAAAAAACCCCTTGCTATATAAAAATATTGTTATGCCTATGATTGGACCTATTCCAAAAATAAAAAGAACTAATTTTGCAGAATTTTTTGTTTGACCCAATTCTTGATTTTTCTTATATGACTTAGATTGTAATTTTTTAGTTTTTTTGTTTTTCATGAGTGATATATTACTACATTGAAACTTTAAAAAAATTTTTTGATGTGTTTAAAATCTATATTTTTTCAAATTTAGTCAAATTTACTAAGGGATCATAAAAACACAATAATGTATAATTAGTGATATTAAAAGCTAATATGAGTGCAACTAAGAGAGAAGAAGTAAGTTCTCACCTTAGATATATAAGGTTAGAGCTGAGAGAGATGCATCAAATGCTTATCAAGGATGATTTGTTGCCGGATCTTAGTGATGCAAAGGAAGTACATGCACAACTAGACGCTTTACTAGATTTGTTATTAGACAAAAGAGTAAAAAATATAAAAGGTCAACTAGGAAAATTTTGAATCCTCTGAATAAATTATAAGTAATTAGTAGCTGATTCTATTTTTTTTCTATTGTCATGCATCTGCTCTAATTTATTATAAATTTCTTTAATTTGAATTTGTAATAGATCAGTTGAATTAATGTTGCTTAATGCTTCCATCGCTGATAGAAGGCTTTCCTTCGCTTCAATCAAATGTCTACATTCCTTACTGCCTGCTTCGTATGACATGGTTATTAAAAAAACTAATTATCACAAATATATAAAAAATTGTTCCGTATTGCTTGATACTCTTACCAAAGGAAAGCTTATTAATGTTATTTCTAATACAGAATAGGCGATTATTTTTACTAAAATTTAAAAAAAAACTTATGCAAGAAAAATCTGAAGATTACGAATTCTGTATTAAATTAGCTCTAGATAACGCTAAAAACAGAATTTCTTTATTAGATAATTCTGATAAAAAGTGTGTTTTAGAAGAATATAAGGAATGGATTAAGGATGGTTTAAGTAATCATACAGTTTTACTACTTAGAGAAGATCCAATTATCTAAAATAATATAAGAAATATTTTTAATTCCTTCCGTTAGAAGTAACTTTATATAAAAAAAATAGGCTTAAAATAAACGTAATTATTAGGATTAAAGTTAAAGAAGAAAAATTATACATTTTTATATCTAAATATCTATTTTTACTATACTCGGGTCGATTATATTTTCAAATGAATTCAGTCCTCCTTAAAAAGTAAAGAAATAAATTCCTTAAAATTTTCTTTTTCTAAAAAGATTTCTTTAGCCTTATAGTTTTTTAATTTCTTAAATATCAAATCTATTAAATATTCTGATTTTGGACTCATAATATTAAAGTTGTTTTTCTAATAAATAAATTTTCTCTTCACCAATTTTGTCTGGCTTTGTTATTTTACATCCTTTATCTTTTTCCATATTACAATCTTTTGTGGCAGGAATAGATTTCCAAGTGCAAATTTTTTCTTGAGAATCTTCTTTTAAGATAATCCATCCATCATTTAAGTATTCTGCAATCCCATCGTCTCCACAAGAAAACTTTATTTCCATTCTTTTCATTTCTGAGTCAGTATTTGCATTAATATTTTCTTCTGAATTAATTATAGAGGAGTCTTTTTTTAATGATGTTTTACAGGAAGTCAAGAATATTACAATTAAAAAAATTTGTGATAATTTCTTTATTATTTTCATTTTTTACTCTTTTGATGATTCTGAGTTAATTAAATTATAGTTTATTTTGATTCTATTAATTTCAATAGTTGATCCATTTTAGTCATTAATGTTTTCACTTCATCTGGCTGGGGTAATACTAATTCTTCAGTAACTGATAAATGCATTTTTTTTAAATTTTGTCTTAAATCTTTTAAATGCATTTTTACGTTTTCTTTTTTTTGTTTTATATCAGTCATAGGACTAAAATATAAATTTAATTAACTTAAAGTAATTATTATAATATCTTGTTGGTTATTAATAGCAAATGATTAAATTTTAATTTTTTAAATTTTTAATTTCATAAATTTCCTCACCACCATAACAAAAATTTGTAGATAACATTTTTAACTGCCGCTTATTAATTCCAGTTACATTTTTATTTTTAATAATATAATCTTTAGCAATTGCTTCACAATCTAACTTACTTTTTGCATGTTTGATAACTGGATAAAAATATGCCAATGTAGTGATTATAAATAGAAATATTAGCAATGCTTTTTTATCATTTTTGATTAATTCTTTGGATTTCTTTTTAGCATTTAATATTTTTATTAGAAATTTATCTGGCAATCCTATTTGAACAAATAAAATCTCTACCCACCATGGAAGATTTTTATCTTTCTTCTTATTTGAGTTTGAGGATGTATTCATTTTTTTAGCTTCAAAATTTTGATTTCTTAATTCTTTGGGATTACTTTTTTCTTTTTTATTCATATCATCGAATAATTTATTTGGAATATAGAGGTTTTATTTTGATTTGGAAACTATATTTTTATTTTATAAGTTTTAATTTAATTTATCTATGAATTTGAGTATTGTAAATTTGTATTTAAAACAAAATTTATAAATGGCAAAAAAAAGAAGAAAGTTAAATAAGGAATATGAGAAGAAAATATATTCATCAAAAAAAAATGTAGAATTAGTTTTGGCCAAAATTTATGATATAGATGATGAAGATATTCAAAAGGAATATATGAGCGCTTTCAATGAAGTTGTTTACTTATATGATGAATTAAAAGAAAATTATCAACAAAAAGGATTTGATGATAATTCAGAAGATCTTTTAGTTAAATATAATAATGCATTTAATCTTTTCGAATCAGAATTTGAAATTTAAATTCTAATTACCTTTTATAAGGTAATACAGGTATTTCGATTAGATTCCCTTTTTGGAGATTAGATCTTTTCTCTTCCAAAAATTTTATACATTTTGATTTTCTATTCTCATTTTTACAAATTTTTTTTATCTGGTAATCAGTAAGTGAGAATGATTTATCCCCGAATATAAATAAAACGAATATAGTTAAGCATAAATTTAATGCTAATTTCATTGGTTTTCTACTAAAAATTTTAACTCTTCTTTATTAAACTACTTTTTACTATATATATCTATAATCTGTTTTAATTCATCTTTGCTTAAGTCTGTTGAAATAAAAACTTCTTGGGCAGTTTTTCCTTTTCTTGCAATGGCTTTATATCCGTTTATAGTTTTTACCGATAATCTTATTATCAATTTAGAAGATTTCCCCCTTGCTCTTGATATTACAGCCGGCGTAATTGTTTTGATATTTGTGTTAAGAGCTAACTTTTGGAGTATTGGAATTAGACCCTCTATATTCGTACTATGATTTATTACTAATCTGCCCAATTTTTTCTATTAATTATATTTACAAAATCTAGTTTTCGGGAAATTAAATTTAGCATAGAAAATGAAAAAATTTTTTGAAGTTCTGTTATATTAATATTAGTGATTTAAATCTAATGATTTTTCAGATTGGATGGGCTGCATTAGCTGCAATTTTTACTTTTTCAATTGCAATGGTCGTTTGGGGGCGAAATGGTGATGGCTCTATCGATATATGATTAAATTTTTAACTTATGAGGTATATTTAAGCAAATTTCTTATTATTACATCATTCGTTTTACTGATTTTTATAACATTCGCTGTAATTTATATTTCTTATATTTCTTGGAAAGATAAAAAAAGATTAAAAAAATAAATACTATTATTTTTTATCTTTTTTCTTATCCTTTATTTTTAGTTCTTCAATTAATTCTTTTGCCTGTTCCATTTTGGATATAGTACTTTTGTAAATTCCTATATCTTTTTCTGCTTTATTAGTGGATAAGTTTAACCTCTCAAAAAAATCTGAGATTATTTTATTTGTCTCTGATTCATTTCCCCCTATGAAATCTGGGGAGTTTGAAATTATTTTATACATTCCTAAGTTCAATATTCTTGAAGGATAAAGTTTGGATGTGCCTTTTTCTTTTAATATTTTCAATATATCATTGGATGATTTATCCATAAATTCATTTTGAGATTTTTGAGATATTACCTTGATTTCCTTCGCTTCAAAATTTGTAGAACTGCATAAAGATTCAAAAAGAAGATCTAAATGTTTTTCAGGTTTGTATCCTTTCATTAATTCTTTAAATGTTTCTGTGAGACCAACACAAAAAAGATTATCTTGAGTAAATTCATTTTGATGATTTAAAAGATTAAGTTCGACAAGCATTTCATCAACTATTCTTTTATATAAACCTGGAATCACGTAAGGGAATTGTTCATGAAATAACTTTTTGCTATCTGAAACAGTCAATTTTTCTTTCAATTTTTTATATGTAAACCTTAATAAGGTTAGCGTATGTTGACTCAATATCGTTAATATCTAATAAACAGATAAATATTATTATGATCCCTTTAGTTTTAGAAGAATCTGGCGGTAGTGAAAGAGTCTTTGATATTTATTCAAGATTATTAAGAGAGAGAATAATCTTTTTGGGAGAACAAGTTACTAGCGAAACTGCTAATAGAATTGTTGCTCAATTATTATTCCTCGAAGCAGAAGACCCTGAGAAAGATATCTACATGTACATAAATTCACCAGGAGGATCTGTCTATGATGGCTTAGGAATTTTTGACACAATGCAGCATGTCAAGCCTGATATTCATACAGTATGTGTGGGTTTAGCCGCTAGTATGGGTGCTTTTTTGTTAGCTGCAGGTACTAAAGGTAAAAGAAGCAGCCTTAGACATTCAAGAATTATGATTCATCAACCTCTAGGAGGTGCTAGAGGTCAAGCGAGTGATATAAGGATTCAAGCTGATGAAATTTTGTTTTTAAAAGAACGACTTAATACTGAATTATCAGAAAGAACTGGTAAGGATTATGAAACTATTAAAGAAGATACTGATAGGGATTTTTATATGTCTCCAAAAGAGGCTGTTGATTACGGATTAATAGATTTAGTTTTAGATAAGAAACCTGTTAAAGTTTAACTTAATAATTGAGGTGTTCTTTCTTTCTCAGGGATGGTAGTGAATTTGGAGAGAATTTTTATGAATTCTTCACCATCTAATGTTTCTTTTTCTATTAGCAAGTCGACAATTTTATCCATAGCTTCTCTATTTTTGCTAACTATCGAATAAGTCTCTTTATAACATTCCTTAACCATAACTCTTACACTTTCGTCGATTTGCTTTGAAATTGAATCAGAAACTTCACTTCTTGTCATCAAATCTCTACCAACAAAAACTTCTTGGTTTCCACCCTCTAAAGCTATCGGACCCAAATTACTCATTCCAAATCTTGTAACCATTTGACGAGCCATAGAAGCGACTTGTTGAAAATCTCCACCTGCACCAGTGGTAATTTCACCTTTACCAAAAACAACATCTTCAGCAGCTCTTCCTCCTAATGCACCCATTATTCTTGCTTTTAGTTGAGCTCTGCTAACGAGAGTTTGTTCATCATCTGGAGTGAACCAGGTTAGTCCTTTAGCTTGACCTCTTGGAATTACTGTAACTTTTTGAACAGGATCATGAGCTTTCACTAATGAACCTATAAGAGCATGACCAACTTCATGATAAGCAATCAATCTTTTGCTTCTACCGTCTGTTAAAGGGGAACCCTCCATCCCAGCGACAATCCTGTCTACAGAGTCATCAATCTCTGAAATACTTATTGAATCTTTCCTCCTTCTAGCAGTCAAGATAGCAGCTTCATTTAATAAATTTGCTAAATCTGCACCAGTAAAACCTGGAGTTCTTCTTGCGATGCTTTCAAGGGTTAAGTCCTCTTGAAGTTTCTTATTCCTCGCGTGCACTTCAAGAATTGATAACCTGCCTTTGATGTCTGGCGCGTCTACAGTTACTTGTCTATCAAATCTACCTGGCCTCATAAGAGCTGAATCTAATACATCAGGTCTGTTTGTAGCGGCAATAATTATTATTCCACTATTACCTTCAAACCCATCCATCTCAGTAAGCAATTGGTTGAGAGTTTGTTCTCTCTCATCATTTCCACCTCCAATACCAGCACCTCTTTGCCTTCCAACTGCATCAATTTCATCAATAAAAATTAAACAGGGACTATTTTCTTTAGCTCTTTTAAAGAGGTCTCTAACCCTACTAGCACCTACACCAACAAACATCTCAACAAATTCAGAACCTGATAATGAAAAAAACGGAACACCTGCTTCACCGGCAATTGCTTTTGCTAAAAGAGTTTTACCTGTACCAGGAGGCCCTACCAACAAAACACCCTTAGGTATCCTGGCCCCAACAGAAGTAAATTTTTCTGGCTTTTTCAGGAAAGTAACAACTTCCTGTAAATCTTGTTTAGCTTCATTTACACCCGCTACATCGTCGAAAACAACTCCTGTTTCAGCCTCCATTGCAAATCTTGCTTTAGTCTTACCGAATTGCATTGCTTGACCAGGACCTCCAGGCATACCATTTGATCTTCTGGCTAATAAAATTAAACCTCCAATTAATATAGCTGGGAAGAGTAAATTACCCAAAATTCCTAATGCGGGTGGGGCTGTCTTTATAGGATGTACATCGAAACTAATTCCTTCATTTTTTAATTTATTTATAAGTTCTGGTGTTAAGCCTGGAAGGTCAACCCTCAGTCTTTGAACTTTATTATCTAAATCTGAATCAATGGTTTCTATAACTGCATTCCTGCCACCTTCGAAAATATCTACTGAAGTAACTCTTCCTGAATTAATGTAATCTAGGAATCTACCGTAACTAACTCTGGCTACCGCAGAATTTCTCGGTGCAATGGTTGTTCCATTTGATTTAAGTGAATCAACATTGCTAGAGGATAAAAATTGGTAGGAAAGCGCAATTACTAAAAGTATAGGTAGAGCCCATAAAATTAATGTTTTAAATTTCTGATTCATTAATTTGTAATACGTTAATTAAATTATTCTAAGATGAATCTGTGCATTTCGTTGATCTTTTTTTTAACTTTATGATTATATTTACTTTAGATTGTATACAATTTATAGATGAAATTTGTAATCAAAGATAAGGTTAAGTTGATTGCGCCTGTCTCCTACCTTAAGACTTCAGATAATATGCCAATGCTAAGACCGCCTGATTTGGTGGCGATTGATGAAATTGGAGAAATCCTATCAATAAAATCTTTAGATACTGTAGAAGTAAAGTTTAGGAGAGGGTGTTTTTTAATCGATATTGACAAGATTGAAAAAATCTAACTTAAAATTTTTTATTCCATATAGCATTTATTTCTGAACAAATTTTTCCGTTACCAGAAATACTTAAATAAGGTTTCGAGAAATACTTATTAGTTAGTTTAAGAATATCTAGCGAAGATATTTCATTAATCTTTGAATTTAAATCATTTTCTTGAGTGGGTGATATTCCATAACTTATTAACTGTATTTTTCTTTGTAAAATCTCATCTAAGGATTGATTACCTAAAAGAAAAGAACCTTTTAGTTTTTCTTTAGCCAATAATATTTCAGAATGAATCAAAGGTTTTAAAAGAAGATCTTTCCATAGCGATGATAAAAGTTCAAAAGCTAAAAGGGCATTTTTATTGGATACTGATAAATATACTAAAAATGGTGCATTCTCATTCCTAACAGGATAAAAAACACCTAGATCGTAAGTGATGCCATTTTTTTCCCTAAAAAGTTTAAATAAAACAGCGCTCATTCCATAAGATAAATATGATTCCAAAACTTTAAGTGGCAAGTATTCAGTACTTTTACGAGAACAAGTTTGATTCCCTATCATTATGATTGTTTGATTTGAATTATTATTTATACAAAATATTCTGTTCATAGGATCAATATCATGATTTTCAGGTCTTGAGTCTTCTTTTAGAATTTTTTCTTTTAGGGTGCTTAAGTCTTTCCCATTAATTTTTGAATTGTTAGAAATTATAAATTTTTCTCTACTTTGGAAATTTTTAAACTCGAATAAAATATCTTCATGGGTGATTTTTAAGACATCATTTGCGTTACCAATTGTATTGAAAGCATAAGGATGGTCCGAGTAAACAATTTTTTTCCATTTTTCAAAACAAATATTGAATGGATTCTCTTTTTCTTTTTTTATGAAATCAATAGAGGATTTTTTTACTTTTTGAAATTCTACTTCTGAAAGAATTGGCTTATTAATTATTAGATCTAAAAGAGGGAATAATTTGCTGAAATGTTCATTTAGTGATTTAAGACCTATTGAAATACCATCTTCATATACTTCATGATTTAATTCTGCTCCA
>QCHO01000018.1 GCA_003279535.1 Prochlorococcus sp. AG-402-C22 | reverse complement strand
AGGAGATTAGTGCATAAATTAGGAGTTGTTTATGAAACCTCTCCAAAACTTATGAAATTGATTCCAACAATAATTAAAAAAATAGTCGAAGAAACAAAAGATGTATCATTTGATAGATGTCATTTCACAGATTTTGGAGACTTCAGTCTTAATTTCGAGCTTGTTTATTACATTCCAACCAATAATTATCTTGCTGCAATGGAAGCTCAACAATCTATAAATTTAAAAATAATTGAGGAATTTGCAGTTAATAATATAGAGTTTGCATTCCCAACACAAACCTTAAATATCGAAAGTAACAAAACCAAATGATCCGCAAATATTTTCACTTAAATTCCAAAGTTTTGAAGCTAGTGCAGAATTATCAGCTTCATCACTAACTTCACTTTCAACTAATTTATGTTTTTTAAAAGATATAAGTTTATTACTTAAATGAATGTAACCAATATTATTAAAATTTGAATCAAAAACAATCTCAGAAAGAATCTTACCAGCATTTTCTACACTTTCAGAAATTCCTAAAATATTTTTTGCAACTTTAGAAAATATCAAATATCCAAATTGATTGAAAATTTTACTATATCTAAAAAAACCTGAATCATCATCTGGTATTACAAGACCAGGAGCCCATGTAATTACAGAGATCTTACTAGAAGATATTTTTAATTTTTTTGCAAGTTCTTTTGCAAACAAAATATTACATAACTTACTATTTTTATAAGATTCATCAGCATTAAAATTTAAAAATCGACCAGAAACCTTTTTTCTAAAATCAACTAAATTATTAAGTCCCGCTTTCTTTCCTATATTTCCACCCGAACTTTTGGGGTCGTGAACATCTGATGATGTAATAATAATTCTGGATTCTCCTTTATCTCTAATATAATTTTTTAATATATTTATCAAATAAAAATGTGCAAGATGATTAACTGCAAAAGTTAGTTCTATGCCTTGTTTTGATACTTTAGGATAAAATGAACCTGTATATTGCAAACCTGCATTTAAGATAACTATATCTAAAAAAATATTTTTGCCAATTAAATAATCTTTAATTTTTTTAATATTTTCTAAATCAGAAAGATCACAATTTTCAATGATATTTATATATTTTTTAAGATAATTTTTATCAAAATGTTTCTCAATTCTTTTTAAAAAATTATTCTTTCTTAATTCAGATTTTATTACAATATATAAATTATTTTGAGTCTTTAGTAAATTAATAATGGCTAAGAAACCTATTCCTGAATTACCTCCAGTAATTAAAATATTTTTATTTTTAATCATTCAAATTCCTATATATTATTTTTATGATAAAAAATATATATAAGTTTTTTTTATTTTGTAATCTTATAAATTATTGTTAAAACACTGAAAACTTAGTCACTAGTAAATGAGTAATTTGATTAGTATTAACCTACTCTCATTACAAGTATTGGATGAAATATAAAATTCAAATTGCAGAAATAATTCTTTGTTCCATAAATTTCTTTAATTATAAGATTTATATTTAATGTCAAAAGAAAGCATGCCAGATGTTCTTGTTTTGGGTGCAGGGCCTGCAGGTATGGCAATTGCATCAGCTTTAGGAAAGGAAAAATTAGATGTTGCAGTGCTTTCTCCAAATGGACCAGATGAACCTTGGCCAAACACTTATGGTATTTGGGGTAAAGAAGTTGATCAACTTGGGCTTCAGGATTTACTTGAATACAGATGGAAGAATACTGTAAGTTTTTTTGGACATGGTGCTTTAGAAGAACAGGACGACGAGAATAAAGCCACTGAACATTCACTAGATTATGGACTATTTGATAAGAAGAAACTCCACAATTTTTGGTTTAATGAATGTAATAAGTCTTTTATTAAATGGCATCAAGGCTTTGCAAAAAAAATACATTTTGAAAAATTCAAAAGTACAGTAACAACAAAAGATGGCAAGACTTACTCTGCAAGATTAGTAGTTGATGCAACAGGATATGACCCTGTTTTTCTTAAATTAAAATCGTGTGGTCCTTTAGCAGTCCAAACTTGTTATGGGATAGTGGGTAATTTTAGTAAACCTCCGCTTAAAAAAGGGCAGTTCGTATTAATGGACTATAGAAATGACCATCTTAATGATGAGCAAAAAAAAGAACCTCCCACTTTTCTTTATGCCATGGATATGGGGGATGGGAAATATTTTCTTGAAGAGACATCTCTTGGTTTAGTAAATCCTCTAACAATGGAAAATTTAAAAGAAAGACTGGAGAAGAGGCTATCTTATCGAAATATATCTATCACAAGCATGCAACATGAAGAGCTTGGTTTGTTTCTTCCAATGAATATGCCAATACCAGATTTCAAACAACAAATACTTGGATATGGTGGTGCTGCTTCAATGGTGCATCCTGCATCTGGATACTTAATTGGTAACGTTCTAAGAAGAGCTCCACTTGTAGCAAAGGCAGTATCAGAAGCAATTAAAAACAAAAATCTTAGTTCCTATCATATTGCTAGAAAAGGCTGGGAAACTTTATGGTCAAAAGAATTAATTAGAAAGAAATCACTTTACCAATTTGGATTAGAAAAACTCATGAGGTTTGACGAACAATTATTGAGAGAATTTTTTGGCAGTTTTTTCCAACTACCTAAAAATCAATGGTATGGTTTTCTAACTGATACTCTTTCCTTAAGAGAGATTGTATATGCGATGTGCATAATGTTTATAAAGGCTCCATGGAGTGTAAAGAAAGGTCTGATGATTATGCATGGTAGAGAATTTAAAATGTTACTTAGGATAATATTTCCAAATATATAGTCTAAAAATGAGAACCTTACTGATAAGTGGAGCCAATAGAGGTATTGGATTAAAAATTGCTCATAAAGAATTAAAAGAGGGTAATAGAATTAGTGTTGGCATAAGAGATTTAGAATCATTAAAAGGTAGTGCTATTGATCCAAAAAAATGGCCCGAAGACAGAATTATAATTAACCACTATGATGCATTAAAAAAAATTACAGCAGAAAATTGGATAAAAAATACCGTAGATGAATTTGGAGGATTTGATTCATTAATAAATTGTTCTGGAGTATTATCGAAAGTTCCTTTTCTATTCAAAGATGGTGATGAAGAAGATATTTTAAATACACTAAATATAAACTTTTTGGCAATATGGAATTTATGTAGGCTCTCTTGGGATAATTTATGTGCCTCAGGCAGAGGAAGAATTATTGTTTTAGTTTCAATGAGTGGTAAAAGATCTAAAGGGGATTTAGCCGCTTATTCTTCTTCAAAGTTTGCTTTGATGGGATTATGCCAAACAATGAAAAATAAAGGATGGGATGAAAATATAAGGGTTTCAGCAATTTGTCCAAGTTGGGTTAATACAGAAATGGCCCAAAATATCTCTTCCCTAGAAAAATCAAGCATGACACAACCTGAAGATATTGCTGAAATATGCTCAACTATACTAAAGTTACCTACCCAATCAGTTCCATTTGAAATCTCCTTAAATTGTAATTATGAAATTTAACCTAAATTGAAAATTAAGTAAGACATTGAAAGCATTGCAATTGCTATAAATAAACCTTTTATGCGATTAGTTAACAATGAAAAAAGGGATAAATCTTCAGAAAAGTATCCCCCAAAACTACCTGTAATAAATAATACAACCATGGGTAGAGATGCTATTCCAAAAGAATAAGATATAGCTTTTACAAATCCAAAATTTAAATAATTAAAAATAAAGGAACTTAATGAAAACAATAAAAAAGATGCAAATAGAGTAATGGAAACTTCAGCATCCAAAGTGTGAGGTAAACTTCCTTTTAATTCAAATTGCTTTTTGCATTCTCTAATTTGCCTTTTAGAAAGCTTTAAATAACCAGTTTCAGGAATTCTTTGCGACTTATATTTTCTTAGTAATCTTGCTTCAAGAGTTTCTGGCTCTTTTGTCATAATTGATGTTAATAATTCATCTGGCTTTAATTTCTTAATTTTCTTTTCAAGATTATCCGTTTTCCCAATTCTATAAAGGTCTCCGACTCTAATAAGGTAAACATATCCCGACATTAGCGTTGTAAAATTAATACTATCCCTATTTAAATAATACTAAAAGAATCAAGGAAATTAAAAGTTTTTACAAAATGACAAACGATATTTTATATTCATTTAGAAGATGTCCATATGCAATTCGTGTTAGATGGGCCTTATTAATTTGTGAAATAAAAGTAGAAATAAGAGAAATTGATTTAAAAAATAAACCTCAAGATTTTCTAAATAAATCAAAGACAAAAACGGTTCCAATACTTATTAAAAAAAATAGTGAAGTTATTGAAGAAAGTCTTGAAATCATCCTATGGGCACTCTCAGAATCAAAAAAGGAAAACATTAAATTAATTTATTTTCCTGATAACAAAAAGGAAGATATTTATAAAATAATTAATGAAAATGATAACGAATTCAAATATCATTTAGATCGATTTAAATATGCCACACGATATCAGAAATGTAATGAAGAATTTCATTTCACTAATGCGATTAAATTTATCAAGAGATGGAATGAACTTATTGCAGAAAATAAATACTTTTTTGGAGATAACCCTACAATCGCAGATTGGTCTATCTGGCCTTTTGTAAGGCAATTTAGAATCGCTTGTGAAAGTCAAAAAAGAACAAATTATTTTGAGCCATCAATAAAAAACTGGTTAGATTCTTTTGAGAAAAATAGAAAATTTAAATCCTTAATGTACAAATACGAATTATGGGGAACAAATTCAAGAAATAATTATTTCCCCCATAATTAGCTTTCTAACAACTTCCTTTTTTCAATTATTCTTGCCAACTCCAAAAAATATCCTGCCGTCCTAAATTTTCCTATATTTTTTTCCTTAAAATCAAGATCACTTCTGATTTCTGCAGTCTCAGCCATAAGCAAATCTAAATCATTTGATCCAAGACTATACAATTCACCAAGTTCGATTTCTCTTCCTAGTAAATGACTCCTAAACCACTTCCCTTTATTTTCTTGCGGTGGAATATCGTAGGGAGTAAATGACATTAAACTAAAATTAAACCTAAAACCATTCTAGGGTTATTATTGAAACTTTTTCATCTCTACTTTATTAAAAATCAATGCAATAAAAAGAATTGCGAATGTAATTAGGGCACAAAATTCTGTCCAATAATCTAACCCAATTTTAGAAATCATTAATGGTGCAAGAACTGTGAATAGTCCCCCTGAAAGAATTAACTGAGCGAATAGCTGTTTTGAAGTAAAAATTGGTAAAGTCTTAGAAATATTTTTAGGATCTGCAAGTCTTAAAAGAAGTAATCCAGAAGCTACTACACCTGTAGAATTTCCAAACTCTATCAAACTTTTTTCAAACCAGTAGTCATCAAAAATAAAGTATGCAAAATAAGAAATGCAGATTAAATTCCAAAATAAACCGAAAATAGTAAAAACTAAAATAAGTATCCAATTATCAAAAACAACTGCAATATTTAAACTCGCCATGGCTGTAAAAATCAATAAGTCTGTGGATAAAATACCAATCTCCCTTTGCAGAATATTTGAGATAAATTCTGTATTTTTGGTTTTCTCTAAAATATATCTAATAAGAAGCGAACCTATAAGGATAAAAGGGAATACTGGTAGTGAAAAAATAATTTCCTTCGAAAAATCACCAAAATAACTTGAAATATACCTTAAAAATTTAAGTAGCAAAACACCAAACGAAATTGCTAAACCTGAGAATCCAAGATTTATTATAAAAATTCTTAAATCTGCAAAAATTCCTATCTTATTTTTTTCCTTTAGATTATCTTTCTGTTCAAGAATTTCTTCAGTATCTGAAAGACCTAAAGTTCTACCAAGAAAGATAAATATGCTACCCAATATTGAAGAGGATAAAAGACCCATTGTTGCCATAGCTAAACCAAGATCTAAACCATTTGGGAAACCTAGTTTATTAAAACTTTCACCAATTATTGATGCAGCTCCATGACCACCCTCAAAACCGATCTCTATTAAACATCCCATTAGAGGATTGACATCCATAGATGGAGGTAAAAAATATTTGACAACTAGACCACCAACAAAAAATTGTCCGAAACCTAGGGAAAGAGCTAATAAAAATTGATTAAAAATTGGTTTAACTAAACCATTTATATTTGGGATAGGTCTTCCCATCATTAAAGTTGCGAAGACTAATGATAAAAGAGGAGTAGGAAAATTACTCCAAACATTAATTGTTTCTTTTGTTAATAAGTGTATCGCTCCAAATGGACCGATAGATATACCTAAAATTCCTGATATAACTGCTATCGGCAATCCAAATCTCTCAAGTTGAACAGCTAGTTTAAATTTCCTCCCAAAAATCAACAAAAAAAATATAATTAATAATCCAAAAAAACTTATTAAAAGAGAATTTGAAAAAATATCTTTATTCTGTAGAGAAAAAATATTCAATGATTTCAAAAACATATAATTCTAAATCTAAATTAATAAACAAAATTTTTCAAATAAAAAAGGCTCCGATAAGAGGAGCCTTTTGATATAAGTAATGAAATTTGAGAATTAATCTTTAAGAGTAACTGTTGCACTATCAATATTACTGATAGCATTTGTAACTCTCTTGAAATCAAAGCCTAGTGCTCTTAAAGCGTGCCATAGATGACCTTGAATAAAGAAGAATCCAAAATAGTAATGAACATTAGCTAACCACGCTCTTGAGGTGTACTCACCATCAGGAAGATCAACAGTATCTACCCAATAAGGAGAAATACTAAATTTCAATTCAAGTGGTTCACCAAAGAATTCAGTTGGATAAACTGTTGTATTAGCTGCACTCCAGAAGGCTGCAATGATAGCCATCCAGCCTATTCCAGCTAATGACCATGAGAGAACAGCTTCTGCAGAGAGAAGTCCTTTACCTTTGAATTTGGTATATTCACCAACTTGCTTAGTAGCAATATGCCAAGCACCACCGGTAATCTCTACGAAAGCAAGGAAAGCATGGCCTCCCATCACTTCTTCAAGACTATCAATAGTCAAAAAGTCTGTTTGGTGATTCCAAATTTTGGCCAAATTTAATTCATACTCAACCTGTCTTACAGAACCAATAGCTGGATCATAAATTCCATGAACTCTTGCCCATTCGACAAAAGCAATAACTGCGAAACCAAGAATAATTAGATGGTGACCAAGAATAAATGTCAATTTGTCTGGATTATCCCATTCAATATTGAATTTTCTAGCTCTTGCAACATCAGAATCTTCTAAATTTCCAGGAAGAAGTAAAGAATGTAAAAGTCCTCCTGCTGCTAAAACCATAGAAGAAACTAAGTGAACTATTGCTATCGCAAGAACAGGTTTAGTGTCTCCCATCGCAACGCCATTAGCATCGAACCCTATTCCAAGAGTTGCTAAATGAGGAAGAACGATTAGAGGTTGATGACCCATTGGTACGCTTGGGTCAAATCGTGAAAGTTCAAAAAGGGTGAAGGCACCCGCCCAGAAAACAATTAATCCTGCATGAGCTACATGAGCAGCAATAAATTTTCCTGAGCGATTTGCTACACCTGAATTACCAGCCCACCATCCATAGGTAGTATCTGGATTTCCATAGGTTTGCATTTAGGAATTGATTAGCTTAAACGTTTTGAGAATACTTTAAATTTCAGCAAACAGTTGAATTCATAACAAAATTGTAAAGGTTAGTAATCCTAGCCATAACTAAACAAAAAATCTTCTTAGGACAATCGAACAGTAAAGAAGGGAGATTTAAGAAGAAAAGTTATTCTCATAGATACAAGTTCAAAAGAAAATCAGATTTTTAAAATTCAAATTTTTTTAATAAATTTCTTTTTGCTGACATTAAATAATGTTTTGTTTCATAAAAACATAATATTTATTGCCTCATTCCCGAACAATTATTAAAAAGGGGATAAGACATCTAATACCATGACAACTTCTCAAGAATCTTCTAGAAAAATTTCACTAGAAATGAAATCTGAAGTTCACTATAAAAAGGCTGCAAAATCATACAGAAAATCTCAGCAATATATAAAAATGATTAACTTATACCCAACTTTGCAAAATACTCTAATTGATTGTAGGGATGAGAACCTGATTGAATAGCGATTAATTATCTTTCCAAATTAATCTTCAAAAATATATGATTTTTAGGCTGCAATACTCTCATTTTTTTCAAAATAAAATTTATTAATAATTTTTCTGCACATTTTTACATTGTAAAGGGCTTTGGGCTTCCATGGTTTTTTCTGACCGAGCGGAGAGCTTTTCCAATGGATTCCAGGTTTAAGTACTCCATTTTCACGTAAAAAAGAAAGTTTAATTTCAGTTATTCCTAATTTTTTAGCGGTCAACTCAGAAGAGCTCCATATATCCCCTAACATTGAATTAACTAAATATTGTTAATCCTTGATAACGTTAATTTTATTTTTTTGAAAGGGGTAAAACTTTTAAATAATTATTAAGGAGCAAAAAACCTAGTATTTACAGAGAAAAGAAATTTGAAAACTTTATATCAAATTAAGAAATATTAAATGCAGAATCTTCATTAACGAATATCTCATCGATACCCTTTACTTTATTTCTGGATTTATATTTAACATATTCTTCAGTAATTGATTGAATCTTTGGAAGATTAATCCAACCTTTGTACCAATTTCCACTATTTATTAATTCTTCGTAAGTAGTTTTAAAATTAATTTCAGAATCAAGTACAGAAACCATCCAAAAAAAAATATTTCCTTTTTCTTTAATCTCATTTACCAAAACAAAATGTCTCAATCCATTTATGGGTTTATTTGAAGTCCAGAAATTTTCCATAATTATTTTTTCTTAATGTTACCTCCCGAATTTTCTCTAGATATTTTTTTATATTCTTTTCTAATTTCTTCTAATAAAAGTTTTCTTCTATCCAAATAGTTAAAAGAATCTTGTTTTGATAAGTTATATCTTTCTTTTTTAGTTAAATTCATCCAATCATTAAGATTCTTCTTATTGAAAGTTGTAAATTTTTTAGAATTCAAAACATTTTGTTTTTTATTTAATTTAAGAAATTTTCTTAAATTTAATAAAATTAACATAAAAATAAAAATTATTACTAACTTCAAGAGCATCACTTTCCAAGTAAATTATTCTTTATCCACTTTTCTAATTTAATATCATTCTCAAAAGATATAACCTCTTCTTTATTCCCATTAATTGATTGATCAAAGAGTCTTATAATAAATTCTCTATTAGCTGCCTCATCATCACCAATAACAATAATACTTTTAGATTTAAGTTTATTTGCCTTTTTAAATTGTTTAGAGAATGAAGCTCCACTTAAATCCAACTCAACTAACAAATCATAATTTTTTAATTTTCTAGATAAATCCATAGCTAATGATTCAGCAATTAAGCCTTGATTAATAATATAAATATCAGTATTTCTAGGAACTTCAAGCTCTTTTCCCGCTAGTAAGATTAATCTTTCTAAACCAATAGCGAATCCAATTGCCGGGGTATTTGGCCCTCCCATTTGTTTTATTAAATCATCGTATCTTCCTCCCCCACAAACTGTAGCCTGGGAACCCAGAGCCCCACTAGTAATTTCAAAGGCTGTATGAGTGTAATAATCTAAACCTCTTACTAGATTAAAGTTTTCCACATAAGGTATTTTTAAAAGCTCTAATTGTTTTTTTAAGTCTGAATATCTTTTATGACTTTTTACAGACAAAAAATTAAATAATCTTGGGGCATTTTCAAGAGCTTTTTTTGTTTGAAAATTCTTAGAGTCCAAAATCCTTAAGGGATTTTTATTAATCCTATTCTGAGAATCTAAATCTAAAGAATTTCTATTTATTTCTAACCATTTTAAAAAGGATTTTTGAAAATTCATTCTGTCATTAATATCACCTAACGTATTTATTTCAAGATTAAGTTCTTTTATTCCTAATTTACTTAAGATATCCCAAGCCAAAGCAATGATTTCAACATCACTTCTTACTGAATCGTATCCTATATACTCAACACCTAACTGATGAAACTGTCTTTGCCTTCCTGCTTGAGGTCTCTCATATCGAAACATAGGCCCCATGTACCAAAGTTTTTGAAGAGGATTAGAGGACATTCCATTTTGTATTAAAGCTCGTGCGACGGAGGCGGTTCCTTCAGGCCTAAGAGTGCAGGATCTCTCACCCCTATCAAGAAATGTATACATTTCCTTACTGACAACATCTGTTCCTTCTCCAATTCCTCTTATAAATAATTCGGTCATTTCCAATATTGGCGTTCTTATTTCTTTAATAGATGCTCTTGCAAGCTGCTCTAATACAATTTTCTCAACGTTTTGCCACTTTATTAATTGATCAGGCAATAGGTCTACTGTTCCTCTTAGATTTTTTAAGTTATTCAAAGTTCTAGAAAATAATTCAAAATTTTTAATTTAAGTAGAAATTAATCTTTAAATTTATTGATTCGTGAGATAATTTTAATTTAACATTTAGAAAAACTATTGGAAATTAATAAAAATAAAGACAATCAACATTGCGGTACAAAACCAAAAAAAATTGCCTTTGGAATAGCACCTCTTGGTATAGTTTCAATAGGAATAGTGCCAATGGGAGTAATAAGTATTGGAGTAGTCCCAATGGGGGTATTTTCTTTTGGTGCAGTAGCAATGGGAATAGTCAATTTATCAGTAGTTGGGATGGGAATTATCTCTGCCGGAGTTACTACAATGGGAATATGGGAGTATTCACCTAATTCTGAAAACAATAATCATAATCATTCAAAACAAATTTCAAATTCAAACAAGGAAAATATAATGTCAGATCTATTTAACACTAAACAAGAAGCTGAAAAGGCTGCCTCAAAATACGGATGTACTGGAGCACATAAAATGGGCAATAAATGGATGCCCTGTAAGATGCACTAATTATTTTCTTAGTTAAAAATTTATTAAATATTAATTGAGAATCTCTACTCTAAAGTCAAGATTTTTTGCCTCATCAGTTGTTAATTTTCTTGACCATGCTCCTTTCACAGGACTATTCCATCTGAAACCAGCATTTTTAGCTAAAGACCTATCTTCATAACTAACCAATGCTTTGTATAAAAACCTCGGTTCAGTAGCTTTAAGCAAAAGTTCATCTAAATTATCGCATTTTTTGAAGACCTCAGATATATAAAAACAATCAGATAAAGCTCTATGTAAATTCCAAACTGGTATTGAAAAAGATAGCGCTAGATCAGTTACTGAAGGACTCATTTTTAGTGATTTTTGAAAAGACCAATTAATATCCTCTAAACTGCATATCCATTTTTTATTAAGCTTAGGCAATCTTCCTTGCCCAAACCATTTCTTATCAAACTCTACATTATGCGCAACAATAAAATCTGAGCAATCAACAAGTTTTAAAAAGAAATTTAATCCATCTTTCCATGGTTGAGAGATATTAGTTACTTCTGCAGATATACCGTTAACATGTTCTGCTTCATTGTTATTGACCGGTAATAAAAATGAGACCTGTGAAAGTACACATTTATGAGATACATCAAACAAAATACAACCTATCTCTATAACTTCATCTTTATTTTCATCTAAACCTGTTGTTTCAGTATCAAGAATTAAAATTTTTTCTATTTTTTTATTGTGATTAGTAACACTTTCTTCGGAAGGTTCACTATTAATTTGATCTTGAAGAAAATCCAATTGATTTAATTCTTTTTTGTTAAATAGTTCCAATTAGCTGAAAACACTTTTATTTATCTTGACGCATTTAGTAAAAATATCTTTTAAATTAATATAAATTAAAAATTGATTAGAAAATAATTTTTGAAATCTTTTTAGATTAAAAATAAATTCATAGAAATGACTTTTACAAAATATCAATTTAATAATTTTTGTTTTTGGCCTCCAAATCCCAAGAAAATTGTGGAATTTATCGGTGGAAGTTATCTAGCTTCCAAACCAGACTTAACCTATAGAAGGTTCATAGAAAGCTTAATTAATAAAAACTATGCAGTACATGCATATAAATACACTCCACAATTTGATCACCAACAACTTGCTATTAAAGCATGGAAAGATTTTAAAAGTTGCCGCATATCATTATCTAAAAGAATAGGAGGGGCAATTCCTTCAATTAGAATTGGTCACAGTCTAGGCTGTAAACTTCATTTAATTTCTCCTGATGGAGGAAGAAATTGTGAGAAATTTATATCAATTAGTTTCAATAACTTCAGTGCTAACAAATCGATTCCATTATTGAAACAGATTGCTCAAAAATTAGAATTCAATAGTGAATTCAGCCCAAGTCCCGAAAGAACTTTGCGAATTATTGAAAAAACTTATAATCAAAAAAATAACTTTCTAATAAAATTCAACGCAGACGAATTAGATCAAACAGATAAACTATTATCAAGTCTTAAAGCACGAAAAGAAGATAATTCTAAGGGGATATTGTTAAAAGGGACACACACCACAATTGCTAGTGCAGGATTAAGAGAAAATTTTTTGGGAGACTGGGCTGATGATGATTTAAAAAGAAAGACTATAATAAAAATTTCCAGTTTCATTGATGAATCTGATTAAGATGATTCTTTCAACTTTTCCAAAACAGAACTATCTTCAAGAGTACTTATATCACCACTAATTTTTTCTCCGGCAGCCAAAGATCTCAAAATTCTCCTCATAATTTTTCCACTCCGTGTTTTGGGAAGTGAGTCAGAAATTATGATTTTTTCAGGCTTGGCGATAATTCCAATTTCATTAACAACATGTTTCTTTAAGTCCTCAATTAATTTTAAAGAACTGTTCACATTTTTCTCTAAAGATACAAAAGCAACTACAACTTCACCTTTAAGATCATCTCTTCTTCCAACAACAGCTGCCTCTGCAACTGATTTATGACTTACCAAAGCAGATTCTATTTCCATAGTTCCCAAACGATGACCTGAAACACTTATAACATCATCAACTCTCCCCATAATCCATATGTATCCATCTTCATCAATGCGTGCTCCATCTCCAGCAAAATATACATTCTTTTCTCCTTTAAAGAAAATATATTCCCAATAACTCTCCAAATATCTCTTAGGATTACCATGAATTGTTCTCATCATTCCTGGCCAAGGTTTCTTAATAATTAAATAACCACCCTCATTTTCCATTACTTTTTCTCCATTCTTATCAACAACTTCAACTTCAATTCCCGGTAAAGGGTAAGTAGCTGAACCTGGCTTTGTTGCAACAACTCCAGGCAAAGGACTTATCATCACACCACCAGTTTCAGTTTGCCACCAAGTATCAACTATGGGACATTTATTTTTGCCAATAACGTCTTTATACCAAATCCATGCTTCAGGATTAATTGGTTCTCCGACCGTACCCAAAAGTCTAAGACTGTCTAAATTATATTTATCAGGAATTTCACGTCCAGACTTCATAAATGCTCTTATTGCTGTTGGAGCAGTATAAAAAATCGAGACTTTATATTTCTGAACAATTTCCCAAAAAGCTCCTAAATTAGAAGGCCTTGGAACCCCCTCAAACATAAGGGTTGTAGCGCCATTTGATAAAGGCCCATAAACTATATAACTATGGCCTGTGATCCAGCCAACATCAGCTGTGCACCAGTAAATATCATCATCCTTTAAATCAAAAATCCACTTAAATGTCAAATGAGACCAAAGATTATAACCACCTGTAGTGTGAACTACGCCTTTAGGTTTACCTGTAGAACCTGAAGTATAAAGAATAAAAAGTCTATCTTCACTGTTCATGATTTCTGGTTCACACCAATCTTTTTGATCTTTCAATAATTCATGCCACCAAAAATCCCTTTTATTTACCATAGAAATATTTTTTTTAGTCCTTTGAACAACAACTACTTTTTCAACAATTTTATCTGCCCCACCTTCAATTGCTGCGTCAACTGCATTCTTAAGCTCAATCACCTTATCTTTTCTAAAACCGCCATCTGCAGTGATAATAAATTTGGCATTTCCATCAATTAATCTATCCTTCAAAGCTTCTGAAGAAAATCCCCCAAAGACAACTGAATGGGGCGCGCCGATCCTTGCACAAGCTAACATCGCAAACATAGCCTCGGGGATCATTGGCATATAAATACATACCAAATCACCTCTTTTTACTCCAATTTCTTTTAATGCATTAGCTGCTTTACATACCTCTTTCAGGAGTTCTTCATAAGTATATTTTTCACTATCACCAGGTTCCCCTTCCCATATAAGTGCAGTTTTTGCTCCAAGTCCTTTTTTAATATGCCTATCTAAGCAATTATATGTAATATTGATTTTCCCTTCTTTAAACCACTTAAAAAAGGGAGCGTTAACACTATCTAATACAGTTTGAAATGGCTCAAACCAATCTATTTCAGATCTTGCGAAAGATTCCCAAAATTCAGTTGGATTATCTAAGGCCTGTTTTTTTAAACTAAGAAATTCTTTTTTAGATCTAATATTTGAGTTTTCTGCAAATTTTTTTGAAGGAGGGAAAATTCTACTTTCTTCAAGGATGTTATTAATTGAATTTTTTTTATCTAATGACATTAAATAAATTGATGCCTAATAAACTTAGACTAAAAATTTATCGTTTTCAAAAATTTTAATATTAATTTAGCTGAAAACTCTTTTTAATAAATTTAATAAAGACGGCCAAGAACAAATTCTGGAAGAGCCACTAACGCTCTTTTATACTCTGAGTCAGGAAGCCAAACAATTGCTTCTTTAGAACGCATTGCAAAATCCTCAGCTAATTTCCTAGAGCTTTTAATTGCTTTAGAATTCATAATGATATTAAGAGCATTATCTAAATCATCTTTTTCAGCAAGTTCTCTATTAATGAGAACAGACAATTGCTTATTTTCTTCTAAGGCATATAAAACTGGTGCAGTAAGATATCCACTAGCAAGATCACTTACAGCAGGTTTTCCAAGTTGTTTATCGTTCCCAGTAAAGTCAAGTATGTCGTCTACAACTTGAAAAGCCAGGCCTATATTTTTACCAAAATCATATAAAGAGTTTAATTTCTCATCGTTAATATCACTTAAAACACCAGCTGCTTTACAACTATTAGCAATTAAAGATGCCGTTTTACAGTAACTTTTGTTTAAATATTTTGAAAAAGATTGAGCTGAATCGAATCTGTTTAAATTTTGTTTGATTTCACCTTCAGCCAAATCCATTATTACTCTACTAAGTAACTTAACCACCTTGACATTATCAAGGTTTGCCAAGTGCCAACTTGCTTGAGCGAATAAAAAATCACCTGCCAAAACAGCAACTCTAGTATTAAATCTACTATGAACAGTATCTACACCTCTTCTTGTAGAGGCTTCATCAACAACATCATCATGGACTAGTGAGGCTGTATGAATCATTTCAGTGATTTCAGCAAGCCTTTTATGTTTACTTTTTAAACTGAATTCAGGAGATATAGCTTTGGAAATTAACAAAACGATCCCCGGTCTCAGTCTTTTTCCTCCCGCACTAAAAAGATGTTCCGCTGCGGCTTGAAGAATTGGATGACCAGCTCCTATTAGATTTTTCAGCTCAAGAATAAGATCATCAAGATCATTTTCAACTGGTTGTAGTAGTTCTGTTACTGTGTTCATGATTGACCTCTTTTATATATTAATTAATCAAACATTGCTTCGGAGGTTAACAACACTAATTTCTTTATTAATTTCAAGCCAAAATTTTACTTTTTTGGAAAATTCATCTTTTTTTGAAGTAACAAAAAAATCTACATTATCGTAAGAAATACTCTCACAGCGTTCAGTTTTTGGAATTATAAAAGCTTCATTGAATTTTTTTATTAACGCTTTCGATGGATCAATAATTTTTATATTTGAATCTATTTTTTTTCTTAAAAAGTCAAAAATTAAAGGATAATGGCTACACCCAAGTATTAGTTCTTCAATATTTTCATTTAAAAGTGGTCTTAAATAAAAATCAGCAAGATAATTTAACTTATTAAAATTAATATTCTCTTTTTCAATTTCTGATACAAATTCTGGACATTCTTGTTGTAATATTTTCAAATTCTCTTTTTTAGAATTTATAGCATTCTCATAAAATGATGATCTGATTGTTGTTTGCGTTGCCAAGACACCAATTATTTTTTTATTAACTATTTCCGATACTGAGTTTATAAGGTCAAAACAAGGGATCCTTAGGTTATTTTCTAGAATATCAAGTGCACATGCATTTGTAGTGTTACAAGCTATTAAAAGTGCATCCAAATTTTTATCTTCAAAAAAACTGCAAATCTCTGCTGCTATAACTCTTATCTCTTTATAATTTTTATTGCCAAAAGGAATTCTTTTTGTATCCGCCAAATAAATAACTTCAACATCCTTACGTGTTTTTAATAAGGAATTAAGGATAGTAAAACCTCCTATACCACTGTCAAATATACCAACTTTAATTTTCACCCTACTTTAGAAAGATATTCAAGGATACCTTTTGCAATTGCATAAGCTACTCTTTTACGATGAGCAGCTTTTTCTAATCGTCTTGCATCTAATCTTCCTGTTAAAAATCCAATTTCAACAAGAACTGCAGGCATCTTAGTATTTTTAATTACATAAAATCTACCCTGTTTAACCCCTCGATCAGGACTCCCAGGGGAAACTCTTAAAATTTGTTTTTGAATTTTCTTGGCCAGTAATCTACCTCTCCAACCTCTAAAGTAAAAGGTTTCTAAACCATTAATATCCCGCCTTTTCCCTCTTGAGGCATTCGCATGAATACTTACGAAGATATCAGCATCAGTTTTGTTAGCAAAGGAAACTCTAGGAGGTAAATCCAAATTAACTTCATTTTTTCTAGTTAACCTAGCTTTGACACCTTTTTCAGAAAGTAACTTTTTAACTATTTTGGAAACCTCGAGTACAACATCTGTTTCTCTAATCCCTCCAATACCTATTGCTCCTGGATCAGGCCCTCCGTGCCCTGGATCAATAACAACAGAAAATTTATTTTGTTTTACGTTTGGCAATTGCAAATAATTATGAACTTTTTTCCTCATATAATTTGAGCTTTGATTTTTTTTTAAATTTCTTATTTTTTTCTCAACAAACCCCTCACCAATCTTCGTAAATGAATATTTTGGTGTAAATAGTTTAATTCTCCACCTATTTTGATTTAAGCCAACCATTTTCCAAGTCAAAGGGGCCAAATAAGTTTCCTCCTTAAATTCAATAACTAGTCTTGTTTTGCCCTTGCTTGGTTTACCCAATCTGATTTCTTTTATTGGACCATTACCTTTTATTGTTCTTGGATTTTTTAATTCTCCAGGGAAATCTACCCAGAATCTATCACCATATATTTGGTTGGCTTTCTGAAAATATGCTTTTAAATTTGTATTTGATTTAGTTCTTAATTCTAAAACACCATTAGTTTTTAAAGCCCATGCAGCTAGTGCACTTGAAGATTTTACTGGGAGAATCGAAGAATTTAAAAATAAAAAAACAGCTAAATAACGAAAAAGTTTATTATTTAAAAACTTTGACATTAGTTCGAAAACAATTTGTTTTTTCTATGTTTAAGGCTTGGCATCTGCTCTCTAATTTTCTTTACTCTTTCTTTATCAGCAGGAGCTATTGCAGCGCCTTGAGTTTTTCCAGCATCAGACAAAACAGTGCCCCATGGATCAATTACCATGGCATGGCCATGACTTTGTCTTCTACCATAATGAATCCCAGTTTGAGCTGGAGCGACCACATAGGCAGTATTCTCAATAGCTCTTGCTTGTAAAAGTATTTGCCAGTGATCTTTCCCAGTAAATGCTGTAAATGCTGCAGGAATCATAATTAAATCTGCACCATTCGAAGACAAATATCTATAAAGTTCAGGGAATCTAACATCGTAACAAATTGATAATCCTACTTTGCATAAACCTGGGACATCTACGACAGGTGGATATTTCTCCCCGGATAAAATAGTAGATGATTCCTTATACAAATTTCCATCTGGCAAATCAACATCAAATAAATGTATCTTGTCGTATTTTGCCAAAATCTGTCCATCTTTCCCAAATAGTGCTGACCTGTTAAAAGTATGATTATTATCACCTGCAGGAACAGGATATCCTCCCCCCAAAAGAAATACTTGATATCTTTGTGACATGGTTTTGAGGAAGTTTGTACACTTGATTGACAATTCAGAAGCTAATCTAAGTTTTTCATCATCTTCTCCTAAAAAGGCAAAATTCTCAGGCAATCCTATTAACTCAGCACCTCTTCTAGAAGCTAATTCGATCTGTTCTTCAGCTTCAGCAAAATTTGCTTCAACATTTGAAGTACTTGTAATTTGCAATGCTGCTACCAAAAAATCAGTCAAGAACTTACTCCTAGTGAATCAATTCGTAAATCATGAGGCACGAATCACACCTCTTTCAACTTGAGCAGGAACAATATCTAAGCAATCAAGTTCAGAACAACATTTAAAATCATCCTCATAATCTCCAAGACTTGTCAATCTTTTGCCATGGGTTGCTGTTTTTAGACATTTCAAAATATCATTTTTCCATAAATCCCATAGTGCCAAAGCAGCCTGTAATTCGTCATTCATAATATTAATTTCAAAATCACAGTTCTTTTCCAAGTAGGAAGCCAAAGCACCTGCAGCTAAAGAATCCTCAAGTGAATATGAGCCTTCCCAACCACTACCCAGTATTAAAACATTTTCACTTTTTAATGAAATGATTTTTTCGGCTACTGCTTTTCTATTTGGGAGTCCCATAGCAAATAAATGCTTTGCATGTTGAACTTTTTGCAATGATTTAGTTCCATTTGTGGTACTCATAAATAGTCTTTTACCATTAACAACTTTTTTTGTAACTGATAAAGGAGAATTGCCTAAATCAAAGCCCTCGATCTTCTTCCCGCCTCTCTCTCCAAGCATTAGTCTCTCCGCTGCTTTCCACTTAATTGCAGATTCTTTCAATAAATCTAAATCTGCAAAAACTTGTATTGAGTCAGCGCCATTTTTTAAAGCCCAAGAAATTGTAGTCGTTGCTCTTAAAACATCAATAACAACTGCAATATCAGGACTTATTTCTGGAACATCTTTTGCAACGTGATAATAAGTAAGATTAATGATCAAATCCTTTACTAGGTTTATTATAGAAAACAGTTACTTACTTTGAATATTTTTTTTTAAACACAAACTTATTGATAAAATATATCTAATTTGAATTTGTAAAATCTTATCCAGTATTAATTTGAAAATGCATAATATCCGCACAATAAAAGGTGGAGTTAATTTAAAAGGAAAAATAAAAGTACCTGGAGATAAATCAATCTCTCATAGAGCTTTGATAATTGGAAGTATTGCTAAGGGTGAAACTATTATTGAGGGGTTTTTACATTCTGAAGATCCGCTTTCAACTGCTGATTGTCTTAGGAAATTAGGTGTAAATATACCAGAAATAAAAAAAGATGAGCCTTTTAAGATTTCAGGATTGGGTCTTGATGGATTAAAAGAGCCTAAAGAAATTCTAAATTGTGGGAATTCCGGAACCACCATGAGATTATTAATGGGGTTATTAGCAGGTCAAGAAGATAAGAATTTTATCTTAACAGGGGATGATTCTCTTAATGAAAGGCCAATGGGAAGAGTGGGAAAACCATTATCTTTAATGGGTGGCAAAATTTTTGGTAGAGAGAAAGGGAACAAAGCTCCAATCTCAATTGATGGGAATAAACTTAAAGGATGTGTTATTGGAACCCCTGTAGCGAGTGCTCAAGTGAAATCTGCAATATTATTGGCAGGCCTTAAAGCTTCAGGAACCACTTCTGTTATTGAGCCAGCATCTTCAAGAGATCATACTGAAAGAATGTTAAAAGCATTTGGAGCAGATATAAGTATCAGAGGAGAATTAGGAAGGAATGTAGTAATAAAGTCAGGGGGTAACTTAATTGGTCAGAGAATATTAATCCCTGGAGACATAAGCTCTGCTTCCTTTTGGATGATTGCGGCATCTATTGTTCCAAATTCCGAGATTTTAATTCAGAATGTCGGATTAAATCCCACTAGAACAGGGATTTTAAATGTAATGGATTCAATGGGTTGCAATTATGAAATTTTAAATAAATCGACGATTGCAGGAGAACCTATTGGATCTATTAAAGTAAAAACTGCCGATAATTTAAGTTCATTCACTATTGAAGGAGATATTCTCCCAAAACTTATAGATGAAATTCCTATCCTTACTGTAGCTGCATGTTTTTGTAACGGAGTTTCTGAAATTAAGGATGCACAAGAATTAAGAGTTAAGGAAACAGATCGGTTAAAAGTCATGGCAAGACAGTTACACAAATTCGGTGCTGAAATAATAGAAAAAGAGGATGGGCTAATTATTAATGGTCAATCAAAATTTCATTCTGCAGACGTAGATAGTGAGACGGATCATAGAGTAGCAATGAGTCTTGCTATTGCTTCACTTCTCGCCAAAGGTACCTCAAAAATCAAGAGAGCAGATGCTGCTAGCGTCTCGTATCCCACTTTTTGGGAAGAGCTTGCTAAACTAACTAAATGACTAACTCACTTAAAGTTTTTGTCTGAATTAATTGAAGTTTTAACAAAAGATGGGAGTTACTCTTTAAAAAGTGTATTTTTTCAAGAGAATTTCCATAGCTTATTAGGAGCATTGGAGGAAACAAAATTAAAGTTTACAGCTCCTTCTAATTTGCAAAGATTTAAGGGTAAATCTCTTAATGTTTTGGATATATGTTTTGGTTTAGGATACAATTCCGCTTCTTTATTAAATGAATTAATTAAACAAAAATCGTATTTGAATTTGTATGCTTTAGAGATTGATAAAAAGCCTCTTGAATATTCGCTTAGAAATGAATCTTACCTGAAATTATGGGCGCCAAAAGTAAAAACAATATTTGAATCATTGTATCGAAAAGATTACTTTGAGGATCAATTTTTTAAATGTAGTCTTTTGTGGGGTGATGCTAGAGAAAAAATTAACATTATTCCTTCATCTATTAAATTCGATCTGATTTATTTAGATGGTTTTTCACCTCAAAAATGCCCGCAAGTATGGACAATTGAATTTTTATCTAAAGTTACAGAAAAGCTCAATTCTCAAGGTTATTTAATAACTTATTCTTCTTCAGCTGCAGTAAGAAAGACTTTAAGAAATCTTGGATTAGAGGTTTTTACTATTAAACCAAGATTTAATAACAGAACTCTTTGGAGTCAGGGAACTGTGGCAATATCAAAATTCGATGAGAATAAATTAAAATCCAATTCCAATTTTGAAAAGTTATCTTTAATAGAAGAGGAACATCTCTTAACTAAAGCTAGTATTCCATATAGAGATCAAGATTTAAACTCAAGTAAAGAAGATATAATTAAGAATAGATTAGATGAGCAATTATTATCTAATCTATTATCTACAAATAAATGGAGAGAGAAATGGGGAATGACGAAGTTATCCTTTAAGAGTTAAATTAAAATAAGGATTTCAAATAAACATGTTAAGTGTTGCGATATTAGCGGCAGGCAAGGGCACTAGGATGGAAAGCTCATTGCCGAAAGTTTTACATAAAATTTCTGGCAAAAGTCTTCTTCAAAGAGTAATTGATTCATGTGTTCAATTAAAACCTGATCAAATTTTTGTAATTACAGGACACAAATCAAAAGAAGTACAAAAGTCTATCCCAAACGATAAAAAAATCAATGTTGTTATTCAAGATCCGCAATCAGGAACCGGTCATGCTATCCAGATACTTTGTAGAGAAGTAAAAAAACATGAAGGAAAACTTTTGGTACTAAACGGCGATGTGCCACTCATAAGACCTAGGACTCTAAAAAAACTTTTATGTTTACACGATTCAAAAAATGCTGATGTTTCTTTAATTACTACAAAGAAAAAAAATCCTCATGGATATGGAAGAGTTTTTTTGAAGGGGGATCTTATAGAGAAAATTGTTGAAGAAAAAGATTGCAACGATCTAGAACGAGAAAATCCATTAATAAATGCAGGTGTTTACTGTTTTAACTGGGATAACTTGTCAGAAATAATTGATACCTTGCAAAGCAATAATAATCAAAACGAAATTTATTTAACAGATACAGTATCTTTACTAAAGAATTCATTAAGCCTAGAGATAGAGGATAATGGAGAGCTTCAAGGAATTAATAACAGAATTCAACTATCAGAGTGCGAGGAAATTATTCAAAATTCAATTAAAGAAAAGCATATGCTAAATGGTGTAACTTTTATAAATAAAGCAAGTTGTTCTATTAGTGAAGAAGTTGAAATTGGTAAGGATGTGACTATAGAAGCTAATACTCATATAAGAGGAAGTACCAAAATAAATAGTCATTGCATTATTGGTCCGAATACTTTTATTGAAAATTCTAAGGTGGGATTACATTGCGAAATTTCAAACTCTACTGTTTATGCTTCTCAGATAATGGATTATATAAAAATAGGCCCTTATAGTCATATAAGACCTAATTCCAAAATATCTTCTTATAGCAAAATAGGTAATTTTGTTGAAATTAAAAATAGTCAACTAGATGAAGAATCTAAAGTAAACCATTTAAGTTATATTGGCGATTCTATTATTGGAAGATCTACAAATGTTGGAGCAGGAACTATTACTGCAAATTTTGATGGTCAGAAAAAACATCAAACAAAAATTGGTAAAAATTCCAGTATTGGTGCAAATACAGTTTTTGTAGCTCCAATAAATATTGGGGAATCAGTTACAACAGGAGCTGGTTCAGTGATCACCAAAGACTCCAACAATAATTCATTAGCAATCTCAAGAACTAAGCAAGTAAATATAGAAAATTGGAAAAAAAAGAAATCTTGATCTAATTAATTAATTCAATAATTTTTTCAAGCTGCCAAGATCTGCTCCCCTTTATAAGTATAGAATCACCATTTTTTGTAGATTTGTTTATCTCTTTAGGTACATCATTAATATTATTTAAAACTAAAAATTTTTTCTTATCCTTTAGATAATTAGTGTAAATTTTTTCATTTTTCTTATCGCAAATAAATAAACATTTTTCTATTTCTGAATTATTTATTAATTTGAATATTTCTATATGATATTTTTCAGACTCTTCTCCCAATTCTTGCATACTTCCAAATATGAAAAATTTATTTCTCGGTTTTTCAAGCAGGTTTTTAATACATGCTTTTACTGACTCTGGCGAAGCATTATATGATTCATCATATATTGTTGTTTTAACTGATTTAAGAATTTTATTCCTTCCACCTAAACTTGCAAAATCAAATTTATTAAAGCTTGCAAAATCAATGCCTAACTCTTTAGCAACTGCATAAGCAAATAAGAAATTCGAAGCATTGTGAAATCCCTCAAATGAAATTTCAAAGGTATTTTCTTCAATTAAAATTGTTTTATTCGAAGGATCATAAAATCCTCGCAAATTATCATCTTTCTTAAAAGTCTCCTTTTGATTTTCTATATCTAGTAGTTCTACTTTCATTACCCTACCTTTCCAGTATTCTTTTAAAGTTTTCTCTAAAGAATTATCATTTGCTGGAATTATTACAACTCCTTTGGGATTTAAAAACTTACTAATTTCACACTTTGCACAAGTTATATTTTTTTTTGAGCCTAACAATCCAATATGTGCTGTCCCAATGTTAGTAATAACTGCAATATCGGGTTTACTATATTTAGACAAATTTTCGATCTGTCCAAGACCTCTCATGCCCATCTCAAGTACCAAAACTTTATCTTCTATATCTGTCTCAAGAATAGTAAGACCAACCCCAATCTCATTATTGAAATTTGCATGGGATAGTTTAACTTTTCCAAGTTTTTTTAAAACTTCACCAATCATTTCTTTTGTTGTTGTTTTACCCACTGAACCAGTTATTGCAACTAATGGGATATTTAATTTTTTTCTTTTGAGAAGCGTTAATTTTTGAAATGCCTCTAATGTATCATTTACAACCCAATGAGGAAAATCACTGGGAAGTAATTTCTGCATACCTTTTTTAATTACTACTGCTTTAACTTCTTTCTTTAAAACCTCTGGTAAAAAATTATGTGAGTCAAAATTTTTACCTTTTATAGCTATAAAAAGATCATTTTTTAATGAAGTTCTACTATCAATACTTATATTTTTAAAATTAAAAAAATCTATTTTTTCCTCTCCCAGATTTTTAATATCACCCAAAACGTCATTTAGTTCTGATAAAGAAAAATCCATAAATATATTAAGTCATACTTTTTTTAAAGATGGATCGGCAGATTGACCATAAGAAAACTTTTCAACTTCAGCAACATCTGGAGATGGTTCCTTTATTCCGCAAACATCTTTATACATAATTTCGTATTCGAGAGCTGATCTTTGCCAACTGAACTCTTGGCTCATGGCTCTTTTTTGCAGTAATTCCCAACTATCTTTATGCCTGAAGGCCTCCCAAGATCTTACTAATGAAGTATAGAAATCTATAGGTTCGAAGCGATCAAAGCAAAAACCTGTACCACTATTATTTTCTGGGTCATGAGGTAAAACTGTGTCAACCAAACCTCCAACTCTCCTTACAATTGGAATCGAGCCATATCTCATAGCAAGAAGTTGACTAATACCACAAGGTTCGAATCTACTTGGCATTAAAAATGCATCGGAGCCACCATATATAAGCCTTGATAGAGAATCATCATAGGTAAGAAATACTGAAAATCTCCCCGGGTAATCTAATGCCAGTTGCCATAATCCTGATTCCAAATATCTATCACCAGTCCCTAAAACAGCTATTTGGGAATCTGTATATGCTAAAAGTCTTCTTGAAACTTGTAGAAGTAAATCAACTCCTTTCTGATCAACCAACCTACTAACCATACCTAAAAGATATTTTTTAGGGTTAACTTCAAGGCCCATTTCTCTCTGAAGTATTTTCTTATTTTCACTCCTCTTTTCTAAATTTTTAATACTAAATTTCGCGGGAAGAACTTGATCTTTTGCTGGATTCCATTCATCTAGATCTATACCATTAAGAATACCTCGTAATTTACCTGATATGTAGTTAAGTAATCCTTCAAGGCTTTCCCCATATTCATTAGTTTTAATTTCATCAGCATAAGTGGGGGAAACAGCATTTACCCTATCTGCGTACAACATAGCCGCTGCCATTGTGTGGTCTCCGTGCATATACCAAGGACACCAAGTCATTTTTTCTAGTTTCCATCTCCAGGGTCCTTGGTATTTTAAATTATGAATTGTAAAGACAGTGCTAATTTCGGGGTCCTGATGCATCCACACAGGAATCATTCCAGTGTGCCAATCATGGCAATGGAGAACTTGAGGTTTCCAACAATTCCAGGCAAATTCTGCAGTTGCACTAGCAAAAAATGTAAAGCGCCAGTCCTCATTTTCGCCCCCATATATTTGGTCAGAGTCAAATATTGGATGCCCCACTAGGTAAATTACATAATTATGAATAGGATGTTTTGCTTTATATACGGCGAAATCAGTGCCCATTGTATTTGCACTAAAGACTGGTTCATTCGATACCTCTAAAAGACTCCACAATTTCCCATATCCTGGAATTATTACCCTTACATCATGACCAAGTTTTATCAAAGATGGAGGTAACGAACCAACCACATCTCCCATACCTCCAACTTTGATCATTGGAGCACATTCAGCAGCGGCAAGAAGAATTCTCATTGATAATTATTTAAAAAGTTCTTTTGAAAAATAAACTATGGTGTCCACTTATAGTCAGAATAGTCTGGTGGACGCTTTTCAAGAAAGGCATCTCTACCTTCTTGAGCTTCTTCAGTGGAATAAAATAATTGAGTTGTGTATCCAGATAACTCTTGAATACCCGCAATCCCATCATTCTCGGCATTGAATGAAGCTTTAAGAATACGAATAGCAGTTGGACTATTTCGTAAAATCTCTCTTGCCCAGATTACACCCTCAGCTTCTAATTCTTCAATCTTTGTAATTGCATTTATCAAGCCCATCCTAAGAGCTTCCTTGGAATTATATTTTCTACATAAAAACCAAATTTCTTTTGCTTTTCTTTGACCAACAAGTCTTGCTAAATAACTAGATCCAAATCCCGCATCAAAACTACCAACTCTTGGACCTGTTTGACCAAATATTGCATTTTCAGAGGCGATACTGAGATCACAAATTAAATGAAGTATCTGGCCTCCTCCAATTGCAAAACCAGGAACTAAGGCAATAACCACTTTAGGCAAACTTCTTATTAATCTTTGAAGTTCAAGTACATTTAATCTCTGCTTCCCTTCATTATTTTTATATCCATTTTCACCTCTTACACTCTGATCACCTCCAGAGCAAAAAGAATAAATACCTTTCTTGTCAGGTCCTGCACCTGTAAAGAGAACTACTCCAATAGTTTCATCATTTCTTACGATATTAAATGCATTAATGAGTTCATCTACAGTTTGTGGCCTAAATGCATTTCTTTTTTCAGGCCGATTAATTGCTATTCTCGCAATTCCCTCATCTGATTTATGAAACAATATATCTTCATAAGATTTGCATTCTGACCAATTTAAAGTTGTTTTACCAGGTAATACTTTCATGAATCCTAATTATTCAAAAATAGAAAATAATAAATTTAACTGCCAATTATTTTTTCTAGCAGAGCATTTTTTTCACAAATTTCATTTTCTGGATCAATATCAACTTTAATTATTACAGATTTCTGGATAGAAATGCTCCAATCGAATGTCTCTCGTAATTTTTTAAAATTTGCCACACTTTTAAAGTTTACTTGATAACCCTCTGCGAGTTTTGGCCAGTTTATTTCTTTAGGCATAAGAAA
>QCHO01000017.1 GCA_003279535.1 Prochlorococcus sp. AG-402-C22 | reverse complement strand
TAAAAATATCATAATGTAGAATTTCAATCTGATTGACAAAATTTTTACTTATTTCTAATTTAGAACATGACAAATTTTTCTCAAAGCATCTTTTAGTTAAATTGTGACTGACATATTAAATTGCACCAAATCAGAAGAAATTTTCTCTGCTGCTCAAGAATTAATGCCTGGTGGAGTAAGTTCTCCTGTAAGAGCTTTTAAGTCTGTCGGAGGGCAGCCGATTGTTTTTGATAGAGTTAAAGGCCCTTTTGCTTGGGATATTGATGGGAATAGATATATTGACTATATAGGAAGTTGGGGACCTGCTATATGTGGACATGCGCACCCCGAAGTTACAACAGCATTACAAGAAGCGATTGAGAAAGGTACCAGTTTTGGAGCTCCTTGCGTCTTAGAGAACAAACTTGCTGAGATGGTTATAAATGCTGTCCCATCCGTAGAAATGGTTAGATTTGTTAATAGTGGGACTGAAGCCTGCATGGCTGTTTTGCGGCTTATGAGAGCATTCACTGGAAGAGATAAAGTTATTAAATTTGACGGTTGTTATCACGGTCATGCAGATATGTTTTTGGTAAAAGCTGGATCAGGTGTAGCCACTTTAGGTTTGCCAGATTCTCCAGGGGTCCCACGTACAACAACTTCTAACACACTTACTGCTCCCTACAATGATCTTGAAGCAGTGAAAAAATTATTTTCCGAAAATCCAGATGCCATTTCGGGAGTGATACTTGAGCCTATTGTTGGTAATGCTGGCTTTATTACTCCTGAGCCTGGATTTTTAGAAGGATTAAGGGAATTAACCACTGAGAATGGATCCTTATTAGTTTTTGATGAAGTCATGACAGGCTTCAGAATCAGCTATGGAGGTGCCCAAGAAAAATTTGGTGTTACTCCTGATTTAACTACACTTGGGAAAGTAATTGGAGGCGGCTTACCCGTTGGGGCTTATGGAGGCAAGAAAGAAATTATGTCAATGGTAGCTCCTTCAGGACCGGTCTACCAGGCAGGCACTTTGAGTGGGAACCCTCTCGCAATGACTGCTGGTATAAAAACTCTTGAGCTTCTAAAGCAAGAAGGTACTTACGAGAAACTAGATGCAATAACTTCTAGATTAATTGAAGGTATAATTCAGTCTGCAGATAACAACGGTATCGCTATTCACGGGGGGAGCGTAAGTGCGATGTTTGGATTTTTCTTATGTGATGGGCCAGTTAGGAACTTTGATGAAGCAAAAACAAACGATGCTGAACTTTTTGGAAAGTTGCATAAAGAGATGCTTCAACGAGGTGTTTATCTTGCACCAAGTCCATTTGAGGCTGGTTTCACATCACTAGCTCATAGTGAAGAAGAAATTGATAAAACTATCGAGGCATTTGACCAATCCTTCAATGCTATAAAAAATTAACAAATTATTATTTTTTGCATTAAAGAAAAAATCAAACCCAAACTATAGGCAGTGGGGATGAAAATAAATTAATTTATCTTCTACCACCAACAATTACTGGTGGGCTACCTCCTTCTGATCCAGGTAATCCTGGAACAACTTGAGTACTACCATCCCATTTGTCTAGGAATAATTTGAAAAGAACTTGATCATCAAGACTTCTATTTAATGTTTCATATCTAAGAGCTTCTTGTTCCGCGATTTCTACTTCTGTCTTTGCTCTTAGTAATTGTTGACCAGCTATTTGCTTTTGTTCAATAGCTGCTCTATATTCCTCAGCAATCTCTAATCCAGTTAAATCTAAACTTTTAACGTCTACGTAATCGAATGAATTTAGTTCTTTAGCAACGGTATCACCTACTTTCTCAGAAATAACTGCGAATTCTGTAGCGATGGTCTCTAGCTCATATTGAGAAAAGACTGACTTGAGGGCTTTAAGTAAAGATGGCTGGACAATTTTTTGATAAACATCGCTATTTCTGCTGGCAATTGTGGCAAAAATCCTTCCTGCCTCATTAGGCTTTACTGAATACTTGACAGTAGCTGTAGCCCTAATAACTTGAAGGTCCTTGGTTAAAGTTTCAAATTTTTCAGGTTGAACTTGAGTTTTAATATCAAATGGATATACAGACTGAATAAATGGTAATTTAAAGTTTAAACCAGCTCTCCTAGAAGGACCACTTACTTTACCTAATGTTGTTACTACAGCTACCTGCCCAGAGGGGACTACAAATAGAGACTGGGTGAGTAAAAGAAAGCCAGTAAAGGATAGTACAATCAATAATGTTGCAGTACCGCCAGGACCTGTTGGGGTGACATTTTTAAAGGATGTTGACATTAAAATTTCTCTTTTTAATTAATCATATTTAATCAAATTAATTAGTGCATTAGTAGGGCATTTAATTAAAATATTTTTTTAATAATTGTAAAAAAGAGATTGAAGTATAATTTTTAATTTTTAGATTTAAATGTTTGCAAAAGTTCTAAATAAAGACCTTCATCAATCTCCCTTATGTCATATTCTGAGGGCAAAACACCATGTTTATACTCATGCACTGCCATCCAACAAAATTTTTCTATTTCTTCCGTTGAAAAGCGGGGATATTCTTTTACCTTCAGAAGCAATGACTCGATAAGAGATTCGGGATAATCTGCCATATCATAAAATATTATTATTCAAGATTTTATCTAAAGTTATTAGCCTTTAGAGGAATGTTCAAAGACTCTTCCAATTCACTTACAAGCTTAATTGCTAATTGAAGATCATTTTTGCTCTTACTAGAGACTCTTAGTGTTTCTCCATTGATGCTGACATTAATTTTTTTTATTTGATCTCTAATATTTTTACTGATTTTTTTTGCTATTTCTTGTTTAATACCTTGTTTCAATAAAATTGTCTGTTTCACTTTATTGCCACTAACTATTTCGATTTCACCGTAATCGAAAATTTTTAAAGATAAATTTCTTTTTATTGCCTTTTGTCTAATTATGTCATTTACAGCATTTAGGGTTAATTCACTATTTGTGGTTATAAAAATATTTTCTTTATCTAAATCAACTACAGTATCGGTTCCTTTCAGATCGTAACGTTGAGAAATTTCCCTTTTTACTTGATCTAAAGTATTAACTAATTCCTGTCTTTCAAAATCAGAAACCACATCAAATGAAAAACTTTCTGCCATAGTACATTTTTTAACGCAAGCTTATTAATAGCATAAATTAGATTTTAAAAAGAAGAAATGAATGTATTTAATCAAAAAATAACAAACTCACAACTTTTCCCATTTCTTCCGCGCATCTACAACTATTTAGTAAAGTTTCACTATCGTGAAAGGCAAAACAAATTAATTGATCACACCTAGTAATAATTTCTTGATTACAAAGGCTACTTGCGAGTGGCAAAGGTAATTCATCATTTTCACTTTTTTCAACTAAATGCATAACCCTTTCAAGTTGGTCCTTAATTTCAGGGATTTGTCTATCAAGACTTTGTGGTAATAAAACAGTCAATAATGATGGGTTAATATCTAAAACAGCACGAATAACAGCAGCATTTACCCCTTGAGATCCAGATGTAAGAATATTATGTCCCTCTTCTGCTAAAGACCTTGCTATCAGCTCAATCAAATGAATATCAACGACTGGTACATGCCTACTTCCTAGAAAAGCAATCCTTCTTTTGCCGTTATCCTGGAGTTTTGCAAGTTCTTGAGCTAAGGCATCAACGCCTTCTGTTGCTGGTAGATCTAAAGAGCGACTCAAAATAAAATGGTTCCTATATTTGAAATTAGCATTTATCTGAAAAATTGCAGGGAAAATCTATCTTTTCGAGAATTCTTTTTAGATTTACATGCTCCTGAACTAATTGAACTGCATAAGAAGCTTTAATTGACTCATGTATTCTGACATGGCCAAAAGCTTGTTCAATAATTTCTACTGAGGCAAGAGTGTCTAATTCCACTTTTAAAATTGGCACCTCCAATTCCTCTGCTCTATGAATCAATTGTGACAAAGGTTCTCCCAAGCCAGTTAAAATAAGGCATTGAGTTGAAGCTTCCAAAGCCGCAAGTTGGATATCAGTTCTATCTGCTCCAGTAACTACTGCCATATTACGTCTTCTCCTGAAAAATTCCATTGCAGAATTTACACCCATTGCACCAATACTTAATGTCTCAACAAGTAATTGATCTTTTTCAGGGCAACAAATTACTTGGGCATCTAATCTTCTTACAAGCTCTCCTACGGTGACACTTCTAAGCAGTGGTGATTTAGGCATCACCCCAAACACTTCAATACCCATATCTTTAAGAGAAGGTATTATTTCACTTTTAACTTTTTCGACTTCTTGCGGCAAAACTGCATTTAAAACAACTCCAGCTAAATGTTCTCCTAACTGTTTTTTTGCATCAAGTAAGGCATCTACGCTTTTACAATCTTCCCATAAATTCACAATTAAGACTTTTGCATCTAAGCTCTCAGCCAGTTGTGGGAGACTTAAACCATAAATCATCCCTTCATGAAGACTTCCAGCCGCTTCAAGAATATTTAATCCTTCAAAATCATCATTAACCAACCCTTCAATTTGATCAAAACCTTTTCCAGGAAGTAAGTCTTTGTTAGAGATTCTTTTTTCAGCTGATATATTATCCAATAATCCTACTGAAGAAATCAAATTCTCCTCTTCGATATTTAATGTTGAACCAATAAACTTAACATCATCATCTATTAAACCCTCATAGGATATTGAAGGTAGATTAGTAAGTTCGATACATGTGGCTAGTGGTTTACCAATACGTACTTTTTTTTTCTCATGCAAAAGTCTTTTTGCTATTCCAAGCACCAATGCAGACTTACCACTAAATGGTTCACATGAACCAATCAATAATATATCGCTCATAATTAATAGAAGTATTTATCAATAGGTTAAAGATAATATTTTTTTAATAACTAAACAAATATTTATTTATGAGTTTTAATCAAATAAATAAATAAATATTTTTTTAGGTAAATTTATTTAAGTTCTTTGGTATTTCATCAAATTCAAACAAAATGATAAATTCAATGAAAAACGAAAAAACTGTTGGCATTACTGGAGCTTCGGGGTCTCTAGGAAAAGAACTAACAAAGTTGTTTCGTCAGAAAGGCTATAAAGTGATTGGGTTTACTCATAGTAAAAAAGATTCTGAAATAAATCTTGAATCTCCTAATGAATGGGTTAAATGGGAATGTGGGAAAGAATCGACATTAAAAAAGCATCTAAAAAAGATAGACATTTTAATCTTAAACCACGGTATTTATAATTTAAGTAGAGAAAGTTCCAATTATGAGAACTCAATAGAAATAAATGCATTAAGCAAATTCAAATTTTTAAATTTGTTTGAAGATATTGCTTTAACAAATGAGTCATTAATAAAAAAAGAGATTTGGATTAATACATCTGAAGCAGAAATATTACCAGCCTTAAATCCATCATATGAGATAAGTAAATCCCTTATTGGTAAATTAGTTTCTTTCAAAAAAAATCTTCTGGACACTGATACTAAAAAAAAATTAATTATTAAGAAAATCATACTAGGGCCTTTTAAATCAGAACTTAATCCTATTGGAATTATGAATCCCAAATTTGTTTCTAAGAAGATTTATGATAAGGCTAATTCAAAAAATTATTTAATAATAATAAGTCCAAATCCTTTAAGTTATGTACTTTTCCCATTAAAAGAATTTTTTAATTTTTTGTATTGCCAAATTATTTATAAATACAAATCTTAGAAACTAGAAATCTCTATCTGTCAATATCTCAATACCATCTTTTAAGACAACTATTGTATGCTCCCATTGCGCTGATAATTTTCCATCTTTTGTTATAACTGTCCATCTATCATTTAATGTTTTACAAAATTTAGTTCCTTCGTTAACAATTGGTTCCACAGCTAAGGTCATTCCTTCACGAAGGACTACGTTGGGCAATTCTTTTGTTCGAAAATTAAATACGGAGGGTTCTTCATGGAGATTTCTTCCAACTCCATGGCCTGTGTAATCTTCAACAACACTAAACCCATTTTTTTTGACAATATCTTCAATTTCTCCAGCCACATCGAGAAGTGTGTTTCCTGCCTTGATTTTCGAAAGCCCAGCATACAATGCTTTATGTGCTATTTCACAGAGATTTTGGGCCTTTGAACTTACTTCTCCTACACAAATTGATATACAACTATCTCCATGAAAGCCATCTAAAAATGCGCCTGTATCAATCTTAACTAAGTCTCCATTTTTAATTATTTTATTTTTATTTGGTATTCCATGAACAACCTCATTATTAATACTTGAACAAATACTAGAAGGGAAACCATGATAGCCCTTAAAACTTGGCACGGCTCCAAAACTTCTTATCCTTTTTTCTGCGAAATCATCTAAATCTTTTGTGCTCATTCCAGGTTTAATTAAGTCATTAATTTCTCTCAAAACTGTTGCGACTATCCTGCTAGATTTTTTCATCAAATTTATTTCACGTGCAGACTTTATTTCAATTCCTCTTCTCCTTTGAATAAAAGGAACCTGATCATTAGTTTTGGAATTATTTTTATTTAATAAAAGATCTGCAAAATGTTTCATTGGAATAAATAATAAGAATAGATAAATATCATCAAAATAGCCATTATGGACTTGGCTATCTTAAATCTATCAATAACAATGGGAAACAGGAATGAAATTCTTTTCTAATTCTAGGCAATTTCATAAGGCTTTGGCGCCATGGATTTTTCTTCCATTATTTATATCTTCAATAACCGGACTCCTATATAGGGTTTCAAAAGATTTATTAGGTTACTCTAGAGACCAAGTTCATTGGTTAATGTCCCTCCATGAGGGCGAATGGCTTGGAGATAATGGAGAATTAATTTACGTTTTATTAAATTCCCTTGGGGTTTTATGGATGCTCATAACTGGGTTCCAAATGTTTTCAAAAACAATTTCATTTACCAAAAAGGTTACTAAAGGCGAGTCAAAAGGTTAAGATATAACACTTGTAGGATAAAAAGATCAAAATGGCCAAAGAGAAACAAGAAAATGAATTAGAAACCACCATCAAAACTGATGAGTCAATTGATGTAGCAGTTGAGCAAAAAGAAGAAAACTTGGTTTCTGAAACTAAAAAAGCTATTAGTGTTTCCAACCTTATTGAGGGATTTGAGAATGCACAATTAAAAAAAGAATTGCCTGAAATTTATGTTGGGGACACTGTTAAAGTTGGAGTGAAAATTACAGAGGGCAACAAAGAAAGAGTTCAGCCTTATGAAGGTGTTGTCATAGCAAAAAGACATGGAGGTCTTAACCAGACAATTACAGTTAGAAGAATTTTCCAAGGCATAGGTGTTGAAAGAGTATTTATGCTACATAGTCCACAAGTTGCCTCTCTAAAAGTTGAACGTAGAGGTAAAGTAAGGAGAGCTAAGTTATTCTATCTAAGGGATAGAGTAGGAAAAGCTACTCGCGTAAAACAACGCTTTGATCGTTAACGTTGTAAATTTACAACGTTATTGTTCACAAAGGCGCTTATAATTATTTAAATGCGCCGTTAGTTCAGTTGGTAGAACGCAGGTCTCCAAAACCTGATGTCGGGGGTTCAAGTCCTCCACGGCGCGTTTGATCAACATCATATAAATCATTTTTTTCATAAAATGGAGTTAGATCTTCAACCTGGGGACGTAGTAAAAGTCCTAGAATCAGCAGCTTTAGGATGGGTTCGTGCAAGAGTCATCAGAGTTAAATCTGGTGGGAGAGTTGTAGTACAAAGTGACCAAGGCAGAGAATTTACAGCCAGAGGTAACCAAGTTAGGTTGATAGAACCTGCTGGTTTTAGACCTCAAAAATAGATGCTTCTCTATATTTGTTAGCTCTAAAACTTGCTTTTTCTTCAAATCCTTAAATTAATAAATTTTTTTTATTACAACAACATTAATTAAATACTATGATCTGATAATTTTAACAATAGTGTTCTAAAAAACTTTAGAACTAAAACTCTGGGACCGTAGTTCAACTGGTTAGAGCACCGCCCTGTCACGGCGGAAGTTGCGGGTTCGAATCCCGTCGGTCCCGTTTTTTCTAAAAAAAGTTTGGAAAAACGATTAAGATTAGCACCAAGTCCAACAGGTTTATTTCATATTGGTACAGCTCGTACTGCATTATTCAACTGGTTATATGCACAAAAAATAGGTGGGAAATTTCTCATTAGAATTGAAGATACTGATTTTCTTCGATCTAAATCTGAATACACAAAAAATATTTTAGAGGGCTTAAATTGGCTTGGACTTAAATGGGATGAAGAACCTGTAAAGCAAAGTGACAGAATTTCGATTCACAAAAAATACATAAGAAAACTATTGGAGAATGGAGCTGCATATAGATGTTTCTCTACAGAAGATGAGATATATGAATTAAGAGAAGAACAAAAAAAGAACGGATTACCTCCCAAGTATGATAATAGACACAGAAATCTTTCTAAAGAAGAAATAGAAACATTCATATCCCAAGGAAGGTCTTCTGTAATAAGGTTTAAGATTGATGAAAAAATACAAATCAAATGGATAGATCAGATAAGAGGTGAAATTAATTGGCAAGGGAAGGACTTAGGTGGTGATTTAGTTTTATCAAGAAGGGCTACGGGATATGAGATTGGAGATCCTTTGTATAATCTTGCTGTTGTAGTTGATGATAATTTCATGAATATAACTCATGTAGTAAGGGGTGAAGACCATATCTCTAATACTGCAAAACAAATATTGATTTATGAAGCGTTAGATTTCAAACTACCAACTTTTTCACATACACCGCTAATACTTAATAGCGAAGGGAAAAAATTATCCAAGAGAGATTGCGTTACTTCAATAGACGAATTTAGAGATATGGGATATTTACCTGAGGCCTTAGCGAACTATATGGCCTTTCTAGGTTGGTCACCAAAATCTACTCAGAGTGAAATTCTTACACTTGACGAGATATCTGAAATTTTTGACTTATCAGACATAAATAAAGCTGGAGCTAAATTCAGTTGGGAAAAACTTAACTGGATTAATTCTCAATATATAAAAAATATGGAATCAATAAAGTTAAGTGAGATCATGAGGAAATACTGGGATGATAATGGTTGGGTGCCGCCATCTCAAGAATGGGCTTATAAATTAACAATTTTGCTTAGAGACTCTTTGACTCTTTTAAAAGATTCAATTGATCAATCAAAACCATTTTTCTTAATACCTAAAATTCAAAAAGAAGGTCAAGATTTTCTGGAAAACAAAGATAGCAAAGTATCTCTAAAACTAATCTTAAATTATTTAATTGAGAAAAATACTATAAAACTAAATAAAGAGAAAGCCAAAGAAATAATAAACGAAATCTCAAAAATGCATAATGTTAAAAAAGGGATATTAATGAAATCATTAAGAGTAGCCTTTTTTGGATCTCTCAGTGGGCCAGATTTAATTCAAAGTTGGGAGCTTTTCGCAGAGAGTAAAACTGATAGAACTCGAATTGAAAGATGTCTTAAATCAATCTAAATTATTTTTTTGGTCTAATTCAAGTATATTCGCTAAAGGTTTAGCTGAAAGACCTTGTATTCCCACTGTCATCAATATAGTAAGAAAAACTAAACCTTGGAGACGGCCAGCCCCAAGGATACCAGCCTGCTCTAATCTGATAGAAAAAAGAGAAGCTACAGCTGCAGTAACAATACCTCTTGGGGCTAACCAGGCTAAAAATATTTTTTCTTTTAAGTTTAATTCTCTCCCCATTGTTGCTATCGAGATAGAGATAGGGCGAACAATTACCATCAATATAAAAACGCAAACAACCCCTCCCCAGCCAAGCGGACTTAATTCACCCCAAGAAACGTCAGCGGCCAAAAGAGGGAAAAGAACTGTAATTGCTAATTGAGCTAATTCACCTATTAAATTATCCAATCTCTCCTTATCTATAACTTCTCTTTTGCCTACGATAAAACCTGCCGCGACAGAAGCCGGCAAGCCTGATTCTGGTAAAAAATATTCGCAAATTCCATACACAAGGAAAATAAATCCAAGGGTAACTTGAAGCTCTATACCAAATGATGCTTCATTTTTTATTTTTTTTAAAATTTCTGATAGTAACCATCCTGCACTTAATCCGATTAAGACTCCTCCCCCTAATCTTTGCATTAATGCTATAAATACATCGTTAATACCACGAAGGTCCCCTAAAGTCAGTTCTAAAAGCAGTAATGCTAGTACTGCACCAATTGGTTCAAGCAACAACCCCTCAGCTTTTAAAACTTCCGAGAGTGGGGAAGCCAATTTTATTTGTTCCACTAATGGAGAGACAACTGTTGGTCCTGTAGCTAGAACTATGGCACTATATATTCCCGCGACTTGCCATGAGAGGCCAGCCAGCCAATGAGCAATAAAAATTCCAGCTGATAATGAAATAAAAAGTCTTACTAATGAAATTTTCAAAACAGTATTTCTTATATTCCCCTCAGGCAGTTTTAAATTTAATCCTCCTTCAAATAGAACCAAACATACTAAAAGTCCCACAATAGTTTCAAGCCCTTGCCCGAGATCTAAAGGCTCAACCAATCCTAATCCTGATCTTCCGATGAATAATCCAGAAAGCAATAAAATAACAACACTTGGGAATCCCGTAAAAGAAGAAAATAATCGAGCACAAGCACCTGCAAATACAGTTATCCCCCAAAGTAATCCAAGCCTTTCAGGCGTCATATAAAATTATAAATAATAAAAATATTAATTATTTTGATTAAATCAATAATCTTATCTCAAGTCCAATAAATACAATACTTTTTAATTAAATTTATCAACTGAAGAACAGTAATTTATATTAAATCTTATGAAACTACTGTTAAAAAAATTAATTTTATTTCTATTAAGAAAACTGGCTTATTAAAGCAATAATTATAAAAATAATTCCTATACCAACAGTTGCCATCCTTCCATTCCATATTTCAGCTTGAGGGGTAAAACCTCTTTTCCACAAATTCAGTTCCTTTTTATCAACGAAGTTTTTTGTCTCTTTAATCTCGATTTTAGATTGTTTGTTCATTGAAGTTAGAAAGGAGGGTTTTCTTCATAAAGGGAATTTGCTTGTTCAATTGATAGTCTTCCTGCGACACCTAATTTAAGGGAACTTAAATGATCCTTAAATTTGGTCCTGAACAACGCCGCCGCTCCAATCATTGCCGCATTATCTGTACAAAGATTAAGGGGAGCTAAATGAACTGTAATAGATTTTTTACTAGCTTCACTAATCATCATTTTTCTTAATGTATTGTTAGCAGCCACTCCACCAACCACAACAATATTATCCAAGCTATGATCTTCTGCGCATTTTATTGTTCTCTCTACCAAGACCTCCGCCACTACTCTCTCAAAACTTGCAGCAATATCAGGAATTGGAACGGTCTTCCCATCCAAATTTATTTTTTCAACTAATCTTAATACGGCAGTTTTTAGGCCACTAAATGAGAAATCATATTTAAGAAATCCCCCTTTTTTATCAGAAATCCTACATTTTGGTAAATTAAATTTCATTGGGTCCCCATTTTTAGCAATCTTTTCAATTGCCGGTCCTCCTGGATAACTAAGACCTAATAGTCTGCCAACTTTATCAAAAGCTTCTCCAGCAGCATCATCAAAACTTTTCCCAAGTCTTTGCATTCCCCTTCTACCATCAACCTTTATCAATTCAGTATGCCCGCCGCTAACAAGTAATGTAAGAAAAGATTTCTTTGGATAGTTTTCTGAAAATAGAATTGAAGATAAATGCCCCTCCAAATGATGAATTCCCAAAAATGGTTTTGAATGTAACATGCAAAGTGATCTTGCAGTTATAGAGCCAACTCGTAAACAACTAACTAATCCAGGAGCTACAGTTGATGCAATATAATCGACTTCATCAATTTTGATTTTTGACTCTTCTAAAGCCTTATCTAAAACAAAAGGTAATAACTCTAAATGCTTTCTAGCTGCAAGTTCAGGAACAACTCCTCCCCATTTTGCATGATCTTCAATTTGAGAGGCAATTATATTTGAATGTATTCTGAAAGTATCGCCAATATTAGAAACTAATGAGACAGATGTCTCATCACAACTTGTTTCAATAGCTAAAACTTTATGCATTTTTGATTCAACTTGTTCTATTTTAATATTAATTTCTTACTTAACACACTAAAAGGAATTAAAGATTGCAACTTATGAAATTCTTTTTTTCAATTATAACCTCAGTTTTTCTGTTCCTCGGAATTACTCCAATTGCTATAGCTGCAAATGGGCCTGCCTTAAACGCAGATAGAGGTAGCACAGAATATATAGCTTCAGCCCTCACAAAATGCTCTGAAAATCCTAAATTCATTGAGAGAGCAAATTCTGCAACTACTCAAAAAGACATCGCAAGATTTGAAAGATACGGAAAAGCATCATGCGGAGATGATGGCCTTCCACATTTAATAATTGGACCTCCTCTTGAGCCATGGGGAGCCCTTTTAAATAGAGGTCATGAAGGTGATTTACTTATTCCCGGAGTATTGTTCATTTACATTGCTGGAATTATAGGTTGGTCAGGAAGAGAGTATCTGATTGAATCAAAAAAGACTAAGAATCCAGCAGATCTTGAGATCATTATTGACCTTGACTTAGCCAGAAAATGTCTTGTAAAAGGAGCGCAATGGCCTCTTCTTGCTAATAAACAAGGTAGAAATGGAGATTTAAGAGAAAAGGATAACAACATTACACTTAATGGTCCTCGCTAAACATCTTTAAAAAACTTTCATAAAACAAATGTTCAAAATTCTAAACACAAAATTTGTCAGATCTGCCCCAGTGGTAGCAGCAATTTGGCTAAGCCTTACAGCTGGAATAATTATTGAATTTAATCGGTTTTTCCCAGATTTATTATTCCATCCAATGAGCTGATAAAGAGAAAATAATCAAGTTTTTATTAACTTGATTATTTTTTTTGCTGTTTCATCAACATTGTGATTTGTTAATGCAAAATCAAATTCATTTGATACTGAAATCTCATAATTAGCCCTTGACAGTCTTTTTTTAATTGCCTCTTCTTTTTCTGTACCTCTATATCTTATTCTTCTCTCTAACTCTTCTTTGTCCGGAGGAAGTAAAAATATAGACAGTGAATTAGGAAACTTATTTTTTATTTGCCTTGCACCCTCTACTTCAATTTCAAGTAGTACAGTAAATCCCTTTTTTATTTTCTCATTAACAGAAGACAAAGGCGTTCCATAGTAGTTTCCAGCGAATTGAGCCCATTCAAGTAACAGGTTTTGTTCAATCATTTCTTGAAACTTTTCTTGATTTAAAAAGTAGTAATTTTCTCCGTCCTTCTCTCCCTCTCTAGGTTCTCTAGTAGTTGCAGATATTGAAAGCCAAAAATTTTTTTCTTTACCTAATATTTCTTTAACAACTGTTCCTTTACCCACCCCGCTAGGCCCAGTAAGGATAATAAGTTTTTTTTGATTTTTCATATTAAATTTTTTACAGTAAAATAAAAATCTTGTGAATTAAAAAGGGATAATGCAAAAAGGTGTTCCACAGATAATGGATATTACATCTATTAGATCTGTCTTGCATTATTTGACAAAGAACATCTTACCTACAAAGTTTGAAACTGCCCAACAACCAGAGCCTAATACAATTCAATTATGTTTCAGAGGAGTTGATTCTCAAACATGGTTAGAAGTTTCATGGAATGGGGACTCTCCTAGAATACTAAAGATAAATAAGCCAGAAAAGATTGGTAGAGAAAGCACACTTTCTAAACAAATAAGATACGGATTAAAATATATGGCTTTAATTTCGATTGATCAAGATGATTTCGAGAGAGTTATAAAATTTAGTTTTGCAAAAAAACCTGGAGATGAAATTAATAAGTATTTAATTTTTGAATTAATGGGAAAACACAGTAATATTTTTTATTTGGATAATAAACATAAAATAATTGCAGTTGGTAAACAAATTAAATCAAGTCAATCTAGTTTTAGAACAATTTCAACAGGATCAATTTATTCTGGCCCTCCAGTCAATCTCAAAAAAAAACCTAGAGAAGATGAGTCTTTTCAATCATGGAAAGACTCAATTTCAATAGTATCTGAGTCTTTGAAAAACTGTTTAATAAATACCTATCAAGGAGTGAGCCCTATCCTCACAAAACAATTAGAGGCTGTTAGCAAAACTGACAATTCGGAAATAATGGAAAAAAATATCGATTTCATTAGCGATTTGGACTTAAAGGAGGTATTTAAAAATTGGAAGATTTGGATAAATAGTTTTAAAAACAATAACTTTAACTTTTCTATATTTAATGAAGATTTTTATTGCGTTTGGTTTTTTGATCAAGAAATTAATTGCGAAAATAAAAAAGATTTATGTACTAGTTTAGAGAATTATTATGATTATCATCTGAAACAAAAAAAACTTGAATTATTGGAAAAGAAAATTGAAGGGATAATTTTTAAACAGACCAATACTGAAAAAAAGAATTTAAATATTCAATATGATCTTTTGACAAAATCAGAAAACTACGAGGTATATAAAGAAAAAGCTGACAATATATTTTCTTCAAATGAAATTAAAAAAAGAGATATTATTAAAGGTCAAAAACTATATAAAAAATCAAAAAAACTAAAGAGATCTAGAGAATTGATAAAAGAAAGATTAAGTATTTACAAAACAAATATAGAAAGATTAGATGAATTCACTACACTTCTAGAAAATCTAAATTCTTTAAATCATGAAAAACTTTTTATGAGAATCAAACTACTAGAAGAAATTATGGAAGAAATTTGTAAAGAGTTTAATATCAATATCAAGAGGAAAAGAGAAGATAACAAAAGTATATCTGAGATACAATCTTCACCAATTCAAGTTGACACTCCCACAGGATTGAAGCTTCAGGTAGGGAGAAATATGAGGCAAAATGAATTAATAAGCTTTAAGTTCTCAAAAAAAGGAGATTTATGGTTTCATGCACAGGAATCACCAGGCAGTCATGTAGTTTTGAAGTCTTCATCTCAAGTAGCATCTGAACAAGATCTTCAAATAGCTGCAGATTTAGCTGCTTTATTTAGTAAGGCAAAAAGAAACATTAAAGTTCCAATTAATTTAGTAAAGATTAAAGATTTACAAAAAATCAAAAAAGGAGGACCGGGATGCGTTTCCTTTAAAAATGGAGAAATTATTTGGGGAAATCCTACAAGAGGAGAAGATTACATTAAAAAAAATCTTAAAACAGTAATTTAGTTTATAATAAAAAAAATTTTTAAATTTAAATGTTTGATTTTCTTTTGGGCACTCATGAATTTTTAGGAAATCATAGTTTTCCAGAATTTATTATTGGATATCTATTTGGTGCTGCATTAATAATTGGAGCTCCTACTGTTTTCTTACTACTTGCCTTCGTAAGCGCTTTAATGAAAACAAATGGAAAGATGGGTGGATATAGAGAATATGAAACTTATGGTGAATCATCCCTAAATGATGCCCCTCCTTTCTTATTACCAGATCCAACTAATCCTAAATTAAGCAAATAATTAAATTTATCGGAAAATAAAGTGGACTTTACAATAGTAATTTTTAACCTTTTTCTTATAAAATCTTTATCAAATATTAATGAGAAGTACAGGTCAAAGTGAAAATAAATTATCAGATTCGATGACTTTTAGTGATCATTTAGAGGAGCTTCGTCAAAGGCTACTAAACTCAATTTACTCAATACTTATTTCAATATTCTTTAGTTTTCTCATCATAAAGCCATTAATATCTTTTTTAGAAATCCCAGCTGGTGATATTCATTTACTACAACTTGCTCCAGGAGAGTTTTTATTTGTCGCTATTAAAGTTGCAGGTTACAGCGGATTGATAGTTTCTATGCCTTATATTTTTTATCAAATAATATTATTCATTTCTCCTGGTTTAACAAAACAAGAAAAAAGCCTTATCTTGCCCGCAGTTTTTGGTTCAGGTCTTCTGTTTTTTTTAGGTTTAATTTTTTCATGGTGGATATTAGTCCCTGCAGCAATTAATTTCTTTATTACTTTCGGTGCTGATATTGTTGAACCAACTTGGTCTATAGAAAGATATTTTGATTTTGTTCTCTTATTAATGTCTAGCACTGCATTAGCTTTTCAATTGCCAGTATTGCAATTTATTCTTGGTTCTCTTGGAATAATTACAACAGAAAAAATGATTTCGAATTGGAAGATAGTTGTAATCTCCTCCGCAATCTTATCTGCAGTGATTACCCCTTCAACAGACCCATTGACAATGTCATTGCTATCTATATCGATTGTGTTTTTATTTTTTGTAGGTACTGGATTAACTTACTTATCAGAAAATCTTAAGTCAAAAACTCTTTCATCTTCTCATTAAGAATTAATTGCAAGCTGACAGCTCTACCTAACCTTGGCTTAGCATTGACTTTCTTTAGCCATTCCCTTACTTCTTCTGAATATCCACATCTATTTAAAATCTCGATTTTATCAGCTATCGATTTTTTATATTCATCTTCACTTAATGGAAATGATTCTTGTCCAAGAAATCCCCACATCATTTGCAAATAAACAAATTTTCCTCTTCTAAAGAGTCTAAAATCATATTTTTTCCCCCAGCGATGAATCAAATAATGGATAACTTCATCTACTAGCAATGGGTTCATTTAAATCAATTAATTAAGACTTCCTAAACTTTTACTTTAAATTATTAAAAGTCCTATCTATTTGCAACAGAAATTGAACAATTTGATCCATAATAACTAATAAATAACAGAACCAAGTAGCGAATGACTCAATTAAGTTCCAATGATGTCCCTTCAATGGGTCGAAGGCAATTTATGAATCTTCTTACATTTGGTACTGCAACTGGTGTAGCGTTAGGAGCCCTTTACCCCGTAGCAAATTATTTCATGCCTTTAAGAGCAGGTGGTGGTGGTGGTGGAACTTCTGCTAAAGATGAATTAGGGAATCCAGTAACTGAGACAGGTTGGTTAGCTACCCATCAATCAGGAGACAGAAGTCTAGTGCAGGGTCTCAAGGGAGATCCAACTTATTTAATAGTTAATGAGGGTGGGGAAATAGGAGAATTTGGTTTAAATGCAATTTGTACTCATTTAGGTTGCGTTGTCCCATGGGATAGTGGTGCTAATAAATTCATATGTCCTTGTCATGGCAGTCAGTACGATACAAATGGGAAGGTAGTCAGAGGGCCTGCTCCTTTATCTTTAGCGCTAGCTCATGTCGATATTGAAGATGATGCTGTACTCGTCAAACAATGGTCAGAAACTGACTTTAGAACTAATGAAAATCCATGGTGGGCATAAAAAAATGAAAGGTCTTAAAAATCAAATCATGAAAAAAACAAGTTTATTTATCTGTACTCTGCTTTTCATTTCGAGCATCGTATTTTATCCAAAGATCACTTTTGCTTATCCATTTTGGGCTCAGCAAAACTACGAATCCCCGAGAGAAGCTACAGGAAAGATAGTCTGTGCAAATTGTCATCTAGCTCAGATGCCCACAATTGCAGAGGTTCCACAATCTGTAGGAGCAGACAGTGTTTTCAAAGCTGTAGTCAAAATACCCTATAAAAATGACTTAAAAGAGATCGGGGCTGATGGTTCTGAAGTTCCATTACAAGTTGGTGCTGTTGTAATGCTGCCTGATGGCTTTAAACTTGCACCACAAGAAAGATGGACCGAAGAAATCAAAGAGGAGACAGAAGGGGTGTATTTCACTAATTACAGTGAAGAGAAAGATAATATCATCATTGTCGGACCTTTACCTGGCGATACAAATAAAGAAATAGTTTTTCCTGTACTTTCCCCTGATCCATCCACTAATAAAGAATATCACTATGGAAAATACTCGTTACATATCGGAGGCAATAGAGGTAGAGGTCAGGTATACCCAACTGGAGACAAAAGTAATAATGTAGTTTTCACTTCTTCCACCTCAGGAACTATAAATTCAATAGACACAAATGAAGATGGAAGCTATAAGGTCAATGTCGAAAACGAGAATGGTGAGATAACTACTGAAGAAGTACCTGTTGGACCTCAACTTATCGTAAAAGCACAAGACAAAATTAATGCAGGTGAGCCGCTTACTAATGATCCCAACGTCGGCGGCTTTGGGCAATTAGATGCTGAGGTTGTACTTCAAAGCCCTTATAGAGTAATTGGATTGATTGCATTCTTTATTGGTGTAGGTCTAACACAAATACTTTTAGTATTAAAGAAAAAACAAGTAGAAAAAGTGCAAGCAGCAGAGGGTATCTAACTTTCTTTAAATGCTTACATTTCAAGCTTTTATACAATCTCCAGGAGAAACTTTTTTAAATTTAGGATTTATAACTATTAGATGGTATGGATTACTTATTTCAGTTTCAGTTTTAATAGGCCTATTTGTTTCTAAAAAACTTGCAAAGGCAAGGAATATTAACCCAGAGTATATTAGTGAAATACTTCCATCATTAATAATATTTTCAATAATTGGAGCTAGAACTTATTACGTAATTTTTGAGTGGAGGCAATATAGTGGAGAGAATTTTTTTACCTCTTTAGAACTATTCAATAAGACCACTCAAATACCTTCTTTTCTGGCAGTTTGGGAAGGAGGCATAGCAATTCATGGAGGTCTAATTGGAGGATTATTATCTATTATCTATTTCTGTAAGTCAAAAAATATTCATTTAAAAACTTTTATAGATATATTAATACCCTCGATAATTCTTGGACAATCTATAGGAAGGTGGGGAAATTTTTTCAATAATGAAGCCTTTGGGGTCCCTACAAATTTGCCTTGGAAATTATTTATACCTATCCAAAATAGGCCTTTAGAATTTATTAATTACGAATTTTTTCATCCTACTTTTCTCTATGAGTCGTTGTGGAATTTTTTAATATTCATCCTGCTTATTTTTATCTTTAATAAACAGAATAAAACCGATTTTTTCAGGCCTGGCTTTATTAGCTGTCTTTATTTAATAAGTTATAGCTTCGGAAGATTCTGGATTGAGGGTTTAAGAACTGACCCACTATGTATTGGTGGGCTTCCGCCTTTCTGTAGTGGTGGAATAAGAATGGCTCAATTTATAAGTATTTTTCTATTTTCTTCTGGATTAATTGGAATATTTTTTTTAAGATTAAGAACATATAGTGGTAAAAATAGAAAGAATGGATAAAAAAATATCCTTTATTGGCGTTGGTCCGGGCGATCCAGATTTATTAACACTAAAAGCTTTAAAAAAGATAGAAATTGCAGATGTCATTATTTGGACTGATTCTCTAATTCCTGAAAAGATTTTAGATTTTTCTAAAGAAGGTTCTGAAAATATAAAAACGAGTTCGCTTAACTTAGAGCAAATCACCTCAATTATGATAAAAAAATTTCAGGAAGGGAAAACTGTTATAAGGTTGCATGATGGAGACCCATGTCTTTTTGGCGCGATTAGAGAACAAATAGAAATTTTAAAAAAAGAAAAAATAGAAATCGAAGTTATTCCAGGTATTAGTGCTTTTCAAGTCGCAGCAGCATATCATGAGGCTGAATTGACTATTCCTGAAATAACCCAAACAATAATTTTAACCAGAGCGGGAGGAAGAACAGGTATGCCCGAGAAAGAATCTCTAAAAGATCTTGCCAAACACAATTCTTCTTTATGTCTTTATCTCAGTGCTAGGCATGTAAAAAGGTCTCAGAAAACTTTACTCGAGTTTTATCCCCCAGAGACTAAAGTGATTGTTGGATTCAGAGTGTCTTGGGATGATGGTTGGACATCATTAATTGAATTAAAAGATATGGAAAATTTTTCTATTGAAAAAAAATTAATTAGAACAACAATTTACATAATCAGCCCAGCAATTAGTTATTCTCACAAAAGGTCTAATCTTTATAATCCATCCTATAGTCATCTCTTTAGAAATAAAAAATCTTAAAGTTGATAGAAAAATATTAATTACTATAATTAGTAAAAATTTACTCGCTTTGGAAGAAATAAAATCTTTTACAGAAGACAATAACAAAAGAGAAGATTCTTCTTTAGTAAGAATTGGAAATTTTATTAAAGAGGCCAGATTAAGTAGAAATCAATCTATTGAAGAATTGGCTTCTGATTTAAAAATCGGAATTCATCAACTTCAAGCCATAGAAGAAGGCAATGAAGAAAAGCTACCTGAAAAAGTATTTGTCAAAGCAATGGTTCGACGGATTTCACAGAAACTGAAACTTGATACTGAATTTATAATGAATGAATTCAAGACAGAGAGGAAAGAGGTAAAAATTGAAGAAATAGTTGAAGAAGTTTCAAAAACAAATTATAAATCTAGACAATCCAAGAATCTGAATCCAGTGGGTTTCGGAATATTTATTTTAATTTCAGGCTTTCTCGGACTAATTGCCTCGTCATTAATTTTCAATTTATTTTCAGACTCTTCTCAGAATCAAACTCCAAAACAAGAACTTATTGAAAAAACTAAATAACTTTTAAATCCAAATTCTTTAGTTCTTTTATTACATTACGGCATAATCCTAAGTTCCATTTTTCAAGGAGAAGATCATTGTTTCTATTTAAAGGTAAAAGTTCAAATGTAAGAATATTTTCCTGTAATTTTATTTCAACTGAGGAGATTACCTTGTCAGGTCTTTGATCAAGAGATGCTGCTAATCTCAGAATTAATGACATTTCAAGAACTAATGTTTTATCTTCTTTGGATATTAAATTTTGCCAAGACTCATGTCTTTTCTTGGGTAGAGTCTTTCTATGGTATCTAGCGATCGAAGCAATAATATTTGTTTCCGCGTCAGAATATCCCAACAACTCACAATTTTTTATTAAGTACCAAGAGTGTTTGTGATATGAACCAACATTTACGTATTTCCCACAATTATAAAGATTAGAAGCTGCCCAAAGAAGTTCTTTAGCTTTAGGGTCATTATCGCTATAAAAGATATTTTTAGTCTGATCATAAATTTGAAAGGCAATATCTATAACTTTCTCGGCTCTTGTATTATCTACTCCAAACTTTCTGGCCTGATGAACTATAGTTGTTTTTCTAATATTGCTTTGAATATTTAACTCGTTTTTTATTATCCCTTTACGAAGCATCCAATCAACAACTAAACCCTCTCTGAGCGCCCTCTCACTTATTATTAATTCATTAAAGTTCAACATCTCCATTGCGGTGTTTAATATCAATGCGCCTGGAATAATTATTTCTGCTCTTCTCTCACTTAGTGAAGGTATTTTCTTGATTTCCGAAACTGGCAATTTAATTAGTTTTTCCAATACATTCTGTAAATGTTCCCTTTTAAATTTATAACCATTCAACTTTTGTTTAGATTCTCCTAAATCATCTGAAATCAAATTTCCTAATGAGGTCGCAGTACCACTCGTTGCAATCATAGATAAAGGCTTATCTCCCTTAAATCTACTCTTTATTTTTCGAACAGATGGTTCTAAAGATCCTTTAATAAAAGTTGTTAGAAATCTCGATCTTTCTGAATTTATACACTCATTATTTAAAAAATCATTTTTAAGTCTTACCGCACCAATTCTCGAACTGGTAAGAGCTATTGCATCTTTTTTATCTGCAAGTATTAATTCTGTAGATCCTCCTCCAATATCTATAATGACATAAGACTGATCTTCAAAAGCCATCCCAGAAAGAACACCAAGGTAAATTAATCTGGCTTCCTCAGAACCACTTATCATTTCAATTTTAATATCAGTTTCATCAAGAACTCTTCTAATAAAATCTGCACCGTTTGGAGCTTCCCGAACTGCACTTGTTGCTGCTGTTACTATTTGTTTTACTCCATTACTTTTACAATATTCATTAAATCGCTTAAGAGTAACTAATGCTCTTTGGATTGATTCTTCAGTAAGATTTCCCTCCTCATCTCTTTCTCCAAGACGAGTGGTTGATTTATCAGTGAATTTTATTGAAAATGATTTTAATTCTTGATTAATTTCTGCTACCAAGAGATGGGTAGAGTTAGTTCCAATATCTATCGAAGCTACTAAAATTTGCTTTTCTTGATCATATCTTAAATCTTTTTTCTTTATCATTTCTTTTATAAGATGTAGATATCTTTAATCCATTAATAAATATACCCAAGATTAATTATTAAATAATAGAAATCACTTAATCCTAGTAAGATTATTTAAAGTTATGAAATATACAACAGGTTATATGCAAAATAAAAATCGACAAATCAAATTAAGTACTTTTTTTGAATTATTAAGGTGGAATAAGCCGACTGGAAGAATGATTTTACTTATTCCTGCTGGATGGAGTTTATATTTAACCCCAGATGCTAATCCAACATTTTTAATGTTGTTAAGAATAATCCTGGGAGGACTACTAGTAAGTGGATTAGGCTGCGTGGTTAATGATATTTGGGACAAAAAAATTGATCAAAGAGTTTTTAGGACAAAAAATAGACCTCTAGCTGCAAATAAAATCGGTCTTAAAACGGCTTATTCAATTCTTTTCTTTTTGATTTTATGTAGTTTCTTTTTAACTTTATCACTACCTCAAACTGGAAGGATCCTTTCCATTTCCCTTGCTTTTTTAGCTTTACCTATCATTTTAATTTATCCTTCTGCCAAAAGATGGTTTAAATATCCTCAATTAATCTTATCCATATGCTGGGGTTTTGCTGTCTTAATTCCCTGGGCCGCAAATGAAGGCAATTTGAATAGTATTGTTTTATTGTTTTGCTGGCTAGCTACCATTTTTTGGACTTTTGGATTTGACACGATTTATGCTTTAGCAGATAAAAAATATGATATCAAAATTGGAATAAATAGTTCCGCTATTAACCTACAGAACAATACAAAAACAACTATTCAAATTTGTTATTCTTTAACCTCTATTTTTCTCGCATTATGCGGATTTATTAATCAAATGGATTTTATTTTTTGGCCAATTTGGCTTACAACGTCAATCTTAATGCAGAGAGATATACTAAAGGTATTCCCTGAGGAAAAGCAATCAATAAAAAATATTGGGAATCACTTCAAAAACCAATCAATTTATGGAGGAGTCCTTTTATTAGGAATTATTATTGCCTCATAAATTCTAAATATGGTTTTTAGATTAAAAAAAGGAGATCTAATAGATATTTTAGCTCCAGGCTCTTTTATTGATGAAGAAGAAAATTATCAAAAAGGAATAGAAATCTTAAAAAACTGGGGGCTGGAAATTAATGAAAATAATTCTCTATCAAAAAAATTTGGTTATTTTGCAGGTGATGATCTAACTAGATTTGAAGAACTGGAAAAAGCACAAAATAGTAAGCTAATCATTTTTGCAAAAGGAGGCTGGGGTTCAGCAAGAATATTAGAAAAAGAGCCTTCTTGGCAGAATGGTTTAATGCTTGGATTCTCAGATACAAGTTCTTTATTACTATCTAAATATTCTCAAGGATTTATAGGATCTATTCATGGGCCCATGGTTACTAGCCTTTTTAAAGAGCCAGAGTGGAGTATTGAGAGATTAAGAAATTTACTTTTTGAGGGATATGTTGAGGACATAAGAGGAATTCCTTTAAGAGGTGGAAAAGCGAAAGGAGACATTATAGTTTCTAACTTAACTATTGCTACTTTTTTAATTGGTACTAATCACTTTCCAGATTGCAGAGGGAAAATAATAATTTTTGAAGATATTAATGAGGATATTTATAAAATTGATCGCATGTTGACTTACCTCAGGATGACTAAAACAATTTCTGAAATTGCGGGTATTGGATTCGGAAGTTTTTCTAATGATTCCAGCGACCTTGAATGGAAAGATTTACTAAAAAACTGCATTATTGAAAGACTCCAAGAGTTTGATTTTCCTATTCTTTTTGACCTCCCTATAGGCCACATTTCGGGAAATGCTTGCATCCCGTTAGGATACAAAGCTACCTTAAATGGTGATGATGGCATTCTTAGTATTGATATACCTTTTTAACTAGGAGTTCTTTACAAAGAGTTTTGCTATTTTCAAATCGATAGGGGATGTAATTTTTATATTTGAGTAAGTTCCTTCAATAATCTTCACTTTCCAATTAAGCATTTCGAATAGTGAAGCATCATCTGTCACTTTCCAGTTTTTATCAATTGCCATCGCATGAGCTTTTTTTAATCTATCTACTAAAAAGCCCTGAGGAGTTTGCGCTGCCCATAAATAATTTCTATCTGGTGTTTCCTTAATAAAACCTTCATTATCAACAATCTTTATTGTGTCAGTTACCTTGGTAGCCAAAATAACAGCTTCATTTTCATCTAATTGCTTGGCACATTGGTCTATTAATTCAGGATTAATTAGACATCGAGCACCATCATGAATTAATACTTTTTCAGCATCTTTTGGCAGCGCATTTAAACCATTAAAAACTGATTTTTGTCTGGTATCTCCACCATTAATCCATTGAACTTTATCGGCAAAATGCTTTGCTGAATTTAATAATAATTTTTTATCTTTTGGTTGCCCAATTATTCCAACCCAGTTTGTCGAGCTTGCAGAAAATACAGATTTAAGTGTCCAATAAATCAAAGACTCGCCTTCTAAATCAATAAGTAATTTATTTTTCCCAGCTTTCATTCTGGTACCGCTGCCTGCTGCTGGTATTAAAAAGTGCACGATAAAAGGTCTTAATATTTTCTAGACAATTATAAATAAAAGCAATATCTTTACACAAATAGTACTACGATTGAAAATTATAAAATTTCACAATGTCCAATACAGATTCATTATCAGGCAAAGTTGCTTTAATCACTGGAGCTAGCAGAGGCATTGGTAAAGAAATTGCTTTAGAACTAAGTCGCTTAGGAGCAGAAGTTTTTATTAATTACTCCTCATCCGATGAAAAAGCTGAAGAAGTGGTATGTTCAATAAAAAATTCGGGAGGTAAAGCTCATAAATTAAAATTTGATGTATCAAAAGAGGATTCTGTCAGTTCAGCTTTTGAAGAAATCATCAAAATTAATGGCACCATTGATATCCTTATTAACAACGCTGGTATAACTAGAGATGGACTATTGATGAGAATGAAATCGGAACAATGGGATGACGTACTAAATACAAACTTAAAAGGAGTATTTCTTTGTACAAAATATGCTTCTAAATTTATGATGAAAAAAAGAAGTGGTAGTATCGTAAATATTTCATCTGTCGTTGGAATAATTGGTAACCCCGGTCAAGCAAATTATTCTGCCGCCAAGGCTGGAGTTATTGGATTCACCAAAACTTGCGCTAAAGAATTTGCTTCAAGAAGTATAAACGTAAATGCAATAGCTCCAGGCTTTATAGAAACAGAGATGACTGAAAAACTTAATACTGAAGATATTATTAAAGTTATTCCTCTAGGGAAATTAGGAAGTTGTTCTCAAATTGCAAATTTAGTATCTTTCTTAGTTTCAAGTAATGCTGGAAGTTATATTACAGGACAAACAATTAGTATTGACGGTGGTATGAGTATTTAATTATGTACTTTCGTAAGGTTGGCCCAATTCATCTCTCAACCTTCTAATTTTTTGGAGTAATTTTAGTCTTCGACTTCTAGCAGTTAAAGTCAAGAAAAACCTTAGAGGAAAATATATTAGTGTCATAGCAATCGCGAGGATTGCGGTAAGAGTAAAAATAAGATTATTTGATTCATCCATATCTTAAAGATACTGTTATTTGAATTAATTTAGTAGGTCTCATTAAAAGAAATTCGGCTTTCCCCACTTAATTAAATATCCCTTAAAAATGATTCTATGGGAGATTAGAATAAGATTAAAGACTCAGTAAAAATGGCAAAACAGTTAAGTTTCTCTAATGAATCAAGAGAGGCGCTAGAAAAAGGTGTGAATTTCGTAGCTAATGCAGTAAAAGTTACTATTGGGCCAAAGGCAAAAAATGTAGTAATTGAGAGGAAATTTGGTTCCCCAGATATAGTAAGAGATGGATCTACAGTTGCTAAAGAGATTGAGATTGAAAACCCTATTTCTAATTTAGGTGCGAAATTAATAGAGCAAGTTGCATCCAAGACAAAAGAGAGTGCTGGTGATGGAACAACAACAGCAACTATTTTGACTCAGAAAATGGTTCAGGAGGGATTAAAAAATATTGCTTCTGGAGCCAGTCCTATGGAGTTAAAAAAAGGTATGGAGGTTGGCCTAGCTTTTGTTTTAGAAAAATTAAGTTCCAAAAGTATTTCATTAAGTGGCTCTGATATCCAAAAAGTTGCAACAGTTAGTGCTGGAGGTGATGAAGAAATTGGATCTATAATTTCTAAGGCAATGGATATTGTTACTTCTGATGGTGTAATAACTGTTGAAGAATCTCAATCACTAGAAACAGAATTAGATATAACTGAAGGCATGTCTTTTGATAGAGGTTATAGTTCTCCATATTTCGTAACAGACCAAGAAAGACAAGTTTGTGAACTTGAAAACCCTAAAATATTAATAACTGATCAAAAGATTTCAACTTTAGTTGAATTGGTTCCAATACTTGAAGAAATTCAGAAGTCAGGCTCGCCCTTTCTAATTCTTGCTGAAGATATCGAAGGAGAGGCTTTAACCACTCTGGTTTTGAATAAGAATAGTGGGGTGTTAAATGTAGCTTCCGTAAGAGCTCCGTTATTCGGTGAGAGAAGAAAAGCTGCCCTTGAAGATATTGCTATTCTTACTGGAGCTAAGCTAATTAGTGAAGATAAATCGATGACACTTGATAAAGTATCGATTAATGATTTAGGCAAAGCAAAAAAGATAACTATCACAAAGGATAAAACTACAATAGTTGCCTTCGAAGACACTAAAGATTTAGTTAAAGCGCGAGTAGAGAAATTAAAGAGAGAAGTAGATATAACTGAATCCGAGTACGATCAGGATAAAATCAATGAAAGAATAGCCAAACTAGCCGGTGGTGTAGCTCTTATCAAAGTAGGAGCTGCTACAGAAACAGAGATGAAGTACAAAAAGTTGAGAATCGAAGATTCCCTGAATGCTACAAAAGCTGCTATTGAAGAGGGTATTGTTTCTGGAGGTGGACAAACTTTAATTGAAATATCAGATGACCTTTTAAATTTAAGTCAAACATCTTCTAATGATTTAAGAACAGGTATCAATATAGTAAAAGAAGCCCTTTTGGAACCTACTAAACAAATAGCAAAAAATGCTGGGTTTAATGGTGATGTAGTTGTCGCTGAAATTAAAAGACTTAACAAAGGCTTTAATGCTAATTCAGGAAAATATGAGGATTTAAAGGATTCAGGAATATTAGATCCAACCAAAGTAATAAGATTAGCTCTTCAAGATTCAGTATCTATTGCAGCTATGCTCCTCACAACAGAAGTTGCGATGGCTGATATTCCAGAGCCTGAACCCGAA